>NZ_JBMQQG010000193.1:0-4121 GCF_057362405.1 Ginsengibacter sp. | reverse complement strand
GTTTTGTTTTGGGTTAGCGGCTTCGATATTATCTACGCATTGCAGGATGAGGAGTTTGATAAGGTGAATCAATTACGCTCGATACCTTCTATGCTTGGCGCAAACAGGGCTCTTCGGGTAAGCGAGTTTCTTCATGTTTTATCGTTTGCATCGATAATTACGGCGGGCGTACTGGGAAAGTTTAGTTGGTTTTATTGGGCAGGCGCCGCCATATTCGGGTACTTTCTGTTTTACCAACATACCCTCGTAAAACCAAAAGATTTAAGCAGGGTAAACAGGGCTTTCTTTACATCAAACGGTATCGCGTCTGTTATTTTTTCTTTATTTGTTTTGATAGATATTTATTTTAATCTTCACACCTGAAATTTTAATGGCAAGAATTCTGTGTATTGATTATGGACTGAAGCGTACAGGCATTGCCGTTACAGACCCTTTGCAAATTATTTCGACCGGACTAACAACCGTTGATTCTAAAGAATTGATTTCATTTTTAAAGAACTATTTTCAACTGGAGGAAGTGGAATTAATAATCATTGGCGAACCAAGAAACCTGGATGATTCTGACACACACGCGACGCCGCTGGTAAAAGCAATTGTTGCTAAACTGAAAAAAGAGTTTCCGCATATTCCCTTAAAAACTGTTGATGAGAGATACACTTCAAAACTGGCAAAGCAGGCGATGCTTGAAATGGGTATGAAAAAGAAAGATCGTCGCAATAAAAGGACTGTGGATGAAATTGCCGCCGCTATTATGTTACAGGAGTATATGCAAAGCATTTCATAAATAAAATTCGTTTAAAGTCCTGATATTTGTCAACTGCATTTAATACTGTTCAAAAGTTTTAAATTTGCGGAAATTTTAAAATAAATAAAAACATTCATGGTTCTTCCTATAGTAGCATACGGCAACCCGGTTTTAAGAAAAGTAGGTAAAGAAATTGCGCCCGACTATCCCGAATTGAACAAGTTAATTGAGGATATGTGGGAAACCATGTATAACAGTAAAGGAGTTGGCCTGGCTGCGCCGCAAATTAATAAGGATATCCGGTTATTCGTGATGGATAGTTTGCAGATTATTGCCGGCCTTGAAGATGATGAAAAGTGGGATTATCCCAATGATGCAGGTTATAAAGGAGTCTTTATCAATGCAAAGATAAACAGTATTAATGGCGAAGATTGGCTATATAATGAAGGGTGCCTTAGTATACCAAAAATCAGGGAAGACATACTAAGAAAGGAAGAAGTTTACATCACTTTTCTCGACGAAAATTTTGTGCAGCACTCGAAAACTTTTAATGGAGTTACGGCCCGTGTAATTCTTCATGAATATGATCATATAGACGGAAAATTATTTATAGATTACTTAAAGCCCCTTAAAAAGAATCTTCTGAAGCGTAAGCTGGATAATATTTCCAAAGGCAAGATATCAGTTGATTACAGAATGTCTTTCGTTAAATAGGATATTACTATTACAATTCTCTCTCATATTAATCCCTAATTTCAGGAATGGTTAAGTCTTTATTTGCGACGGCTTTTTGGTTGGGAAGTTCACTATTCCTTTTTGCGCAGGATCAAAAAAAAGATACCACCGTTAAAGTGGAAAATAACTATATAACGCTTTCCGAAATCGTTGTTAATAATAAATTAGACGTCGCCTCTTTTATACAGAGAGTGAAGAATGATACTACTTTCTATAAGGCTTTTCGAAATCTGCGGGTTATAGGATATACTTCTATAAACGACATAAGAATGGTCGATAAGAATAATAAGATTGAGGCTTCGCTATTGAGCAAAATAAAACAAATCCGGACTCACAATTGCAGGAAAATGCAGGTATTGCAGCAAACGACCACTGGTAATATGTATGATAAAAAAGGAAACTTTAATTATTATACGGCGCAACTTTATGCCGGGCTTTTTTTTACGAAAGATTCTGTTTGCGGAGAAACTAACATCGTAAAAGGTTTCGAGTTTTCCACGAAGGGACTAAGTGGAATAGAAAAGCATAAAGAACAATTGAAGATGCTTTTCTTCAATCCCGGCAAAAAAATAAATGGGCTGCCTTTTGTAAGTGACAAGACGGAGATATTCAGCAAATCAATGGCCGACAAATACGATATGGATATTGATTACCGCAATTTTAATAGTGTGCCCTGTTATGTATTTACTGTTAAGGCGAAGGATGATAAAAAAAGTAACGTGGTGATAGACGAAATGACAACATGGTTCAATGAAAAGACTTTTGAAATCGTAGCCCGCAATTATTCTATAAGTTACGATGCGGGAGTCTACGATTTTAACGTAGACATGGAAGTGCAAATGACAAAAGCCGGTGATCTTTTAGTTCCATCTGTTCTCAGATATAATGGTAACTGGAAAGTTATTTTTAAGAAGAGAGAACATGGAATTTTTACTGCGACATTGTTTGATTTTGTGAGGTAGATCACGACGGACGGTCACTTTTTTCATCGGGATTATGTCTGCAAAAAATTGGTCTACCGCACGGCCAGGGCCAATAACCTGAAGCGTTATAAGCCTCTATTCATACTATACTTCCTCCACTTCTCAATTAAAGCCTTCATATCTTCCGGCAATTCACTTTCAAAATACATTTGCTCTTTTGTTGTGGGGTGAATAAAACCTAGTTGCTGTGCATGTAGAGCATGACGCGGGCAAATGGCAAAACAGTTTTCAACAAATTGTTTGTATTTGGTAAACACTGTGCCTTTCACAATTCTATCTCCGCCATAAGTGTCATCATTAAATAGCGGATGGCCGATCATTTGCATATGAACACGAATCTGGTGCGTACGGCCGGTTTCAAGCCTGCATTCAACGAGTGTTACATAATTAAATTTTTCTAAAACTTTATAATGCGTGATGGCTTCTTTACCATGTTCACCATCAGGATAGGTGGTAAATAATTTTCTAAATCTTTGGTGACGGCCGACGTGAGCATTGATGGTGCCTTCAATCTCTTCAAAATCTCCCCACACTAACGCAACGTACCTACGATGTACGGTGTGATCAAAAAATTGTTTGGCAAGATTTGTCATTGCTTTTGGCGTCTTGGCCATCACCAGGAGCCCCGAAGTGTTTTTATCTATTCGATGAACTAAACCGAAACGTGCAAGTTCAGTTTCGGTTATGTTTGGATTATTTTGTTTTAAATACCAGGCAACCGCATTCACCAAAGTGCCACCGGGATTGCCGCTGCCGGGATGTACCACCATGCCAGGCTCTTTATTAACTACCATTACATCTTCATCTTCATATACAATGGTGAAGGGAATGTTTTCAGGAACAATTTCTGAGCTTTCAGGAAGATAAGTGTCGTAAATAATAATCTTATCATTAGGTCTAACTTTATAATTTGATTTTATTGGATGCTCATTGACTAATACCCGTTCCGCTTCAATTGCCTGCTGAATTTTATTTCTTGTGGCGCCCTCAATCCGGTTCATTAAAAATTTATCAATCCTTAACGGATCTTGTCCCATCGCACAAATAATGCTCAGCTTCTCAAAAAGCTCTTCATTATCATCATGTATTTCCTCTTCGTTCATTATATATTAATTTATGGCTGCATGCCCGGACAAGCAGGCCGTCAAGATAAGGCAAAAGTGAATGATTTATCCCCTAATTAAACGGATGATCATAATAATAAGTGCAAGCAAGAACAAAAGGATGGAAATCCGGTTCATGCCGTGCATGTACCCTATCCATTTTGAATGGGGAGCATTGGGATCCCGTTTTTTTATCCAGAGGTATTCTGCTATTTGTCTCCATACGCCCATAAATGCTGATATTCATTAACAATTTAAAATAAAAAATCTGCAACTATTTAAAGCCTGGTTACGTAAGTGAAACAAATTTACTAATCATATTGTTTTGATTTCATGCAAAATTGCGGCAGATGCTATCGTAAGCATTGCGCCTTATTGAATGACTAAAACTAAAACACGAAAAAAGTAATAATTTAGATTAATGAAAAAAGTAATCAAAAAACATCCTCTCGCCATTCGTTGGTTTCACTGGATTAATTTTCCTGTAATTGCTGTTATGATTTTCAGCGGCATTTTAATTTACTGGGCAAACGATATTTACCGGGTTGGCTGGGG
>NZ_JBMQQG010000192.1:0-13961 GCF_057362405.1 Ginsengibacter sp. | reverse complement strand
TAATAATAAAAACTGACCCGATTGATAAAATGCATAATAGTTGAAGATGAAACGCTTGCCCAGCAGGTTATTCAAAGCCACCTGCAAAAAATAGACACGTGCGAACTGGTAGCCATTTGTAATAATGCGCTGGAAGCAAAAGAAGTCTTAAATCAATTCGAAGTCGACCTGATGTTTCTTGATATTCAACTGCCCGGCATGACTGGTTTGCATTTTTTACGGTCGCTGGCCAATCCACCGTTAGTTGTGCTCACAACTGCCTATACAGAATATGCCGTAGAGAGTTATGAATTTAATATAATCGATTATTTGCTGAAGCCAATTTCTTTTGAACGCTTTCGCAAAACGATTGATAAAATAATAGATGGTAAGTCATCTGCAAAAGGTCAAAGCGAGAACAATAGATTAACGACAGATCACGTATTTATCAAGAGCAACGGAAAGTTCGTTAAGGTGAATTTTTCCGATATAACTTACATTAAAGGCATGAAAGATTACCTTAAGATTCATACGGCCGGGTCCAGGCTGGTAACACATCAAACCATGAGTGAAATGGAGAAATTGTTACCTGCCAAACAATTTATAAGAGTTCACAAATCATATATTATTGCGTTATCACACATTAAAAGCATTTACGGAAACAGCATTGAAATGGAAGAGGTAACCATACCGGTGGGCATAACTTATAAAGACAAGGTGATGCACCTTATTAACAAAAAAGATTGATCCTGAAAATCATTCTACGCTCATTCTCTGCACGCTTTGCGTTTTCCTTTGCGTTCTTTGCGATAGTATTTATTTAATCTCAATATATTGCTTCTCCACGTTCCACCCGTACAGTTCAACTTCAGCATTTTCATCGTTAACCGGCGTATAGTCGATACCGATAGTTTTCTCTTCACCTGGCAAAACCGAAATATAATTATCACTATAAAACGCAGGTAATATCCTTTCCTTCGAAGTTTTGTTCACCAACGACAACCGATTGAAAAACGCCACCGGGTTATCTTTTGGATTTTGAATCGTTACTTCAATTTTTCCGGCACCTGTTTTTTTCACTGTAACATGAACAGCAGCCTTCTTCATTTCCTGCAGTCCTGAATAATTACCTGTTGCGTCCGGTAACCAATACAAATTATCGCTCAGCAATTCTTTATTTTCATCTAACAAGCTTAAATAAAGAAAGCCGCCCTTCTCTTTTACGAGCTTATCCAACATACTTTGCACGGAGAGATATTTCTTGGAACGCGTGGGCTCAATTTCAGAAAACACTTGTGTAAGCAACTTGTCGTTCCCATCTACATCATAAAACTTTACCTTCAGCATAATGTTATGCTTTGCCGTAAAAGTATTATTGGCAATCATCACCATGCCATCTGCCGGATTATACATTACGTGAAACGGTTCGCTGCCTTTATGCAACCCATATAGGCATGCATTAGGATCGAGATAATAATCATACATCTGCCCCCGCATCGCGGTCCAGGGGTTTTGTGTTTTCCAGATGATAACTCCTGTATACCATTCCCACATATGCGCACTAAAGCCCTCCATGAGTGCACGGTACTGATCATAATTAACAAGCTGTGCTTTATCGGCAAAGTCGGCTACATCTTTTGGTTTGCCATAAGGGTCGATGGATTTATCGTAACCAATATATTTATGATACTCCCAAACGCTATCAATTTTTCTGTTGGCAAAATCCGGGATCGTCATGTTTTCTTTGGGTATAAACCTTTTCAATGATTCATAATCGCCAACGCCAACCGATCCAATTTCGGAGTTGAAAGGGAATGTTTGATGTTCCCAAAAAGTATTAATGTTTTGTATGCCGTAAGGCCCGTCCCCATTACCACCAAAAGGGTTGTACGACATGCTATCCGAATTGGAATACTCAATCAAATATCTTGTGCCATCAAGTTGGGGCATTATTGAATCACGCATAGCTACAAGAATATCTTCGGGTGGTGTTATCTCATTACCGCCGCACCACAATGCCAATGAAGGATGATTGCGGATCATCTTTACCTGGTCAACAACGGAGGCGAGAAATAACTGGTGATCGTCGGGGTATTTTCTTCGTGTCCATTGGTCTTCTTTTTTCATGGGATCGAGCCAGCGGCCATTGCAATCTCCCGAGTTCCAGAAGTCCTGGAACACCAGCATACCGTATTTATCACATGCATCATAAAATTCGGGGCGTTCGGTTAATGCGCCACCCCACACACGGATAAGGTTCAGGTTCATGTCACGATGGAACCTGATTTCAGCATCATACCGGGCATCTGAAAAACGCAGCATCTCATCTGAAATAATCCAGTTGCCACCTTTAATAAATATTCTTTGTCCGTTCACCAGTACTTCGCGGCTATGCGTTTCCGTGTTCCATATCGTATTAATTTCACGAACACCAACTGATATATGTTCCGCATCGCTTGTTTTACCGTCATCTGTAATGAACTTCACATCGATCTTGTATAAATTCTGGGGACCGTACCCATTGGGCCACCAGAGTTTGGGATCCTGTAAAACACGATCTGGCAATGATGCCGTTATAGTTGTCCCGGCGTCAATTGAAACGTTTGCTGAAACTTTTTCTCCGCCAATTTCATATTGCAAAACACCGCTTATTTTTTTGTTGCCGCTGTTCAGTAATTCTGCGGAAACTCTTATAGTTGCGGGTAGTTGTTTTCCTTCAACAAATCTTTTACCGGGCACTAACGTTATAGCGTGTACGTTTTGAACATTCACCAGTCCGGTCTTTTCAATGGTTACTTTGTCCCAAATGCCGGTGTTACGATCTCTTATAGGTTGAATCCAATCCCACCCGGCAACGTATTGATGCGAAACATTTTTGGCAATCGTGCCATCACCGCCCTGTCCGCCATTGGGGTTACCAACTGGATCGGGCGGATAAACAATTACCGCTAGCCGGTTCTTGCCGTCTTTAGCCAGCCATTGTGTAATGTTATATTGCTGCCGCATAAACATTCCATAAAACCTTTTTTCGTTGAGCTTATGGCCGTTCAGAAAAATATCACAACTGTAATTGATACCTCTGAAATGTAGCCACACCTGCTCATCCGCGTTGGTTATTTTTTCTGAGAAATCTTTTACGAACCAATAGGTGTAGTAGTCCCTTCCAACGTTATAGATGTCAGGTATTTTTTCATTATTCATTCCATAAAATGGATCAGGAATCAGTCTGTTATTCAACATCGTAGTAAGCACTGTTCCGGGGACCGTGGCTTTCATAAAGCCTTTTAGTTTAAATGATGGTTCGGATATTCTCTCACCGTTATCTTTTATTTTTTTAACGTTGATGCATTGCCAACCTTGGTTGAGTTCATACTGTTGTGCATTTGCGTTGAACGTTATAAAGCAGGCGAAGAATAAAAGTAATTTTAAATATTTCATAGTTGATTATGTTAAGATGTATGATCAGGAATTATCCCACTAAGACACTAAGCACACTAAGAAAATCACTTTGTGTTCTTTGTGTCTTTGTGGGAAACGATTTTATTGCAATTGATTTAATTTAAACCGAATTACTTCGATAGCTTCTTTCACTCTTGATATAATTACATACATATATCCACCATAGATTATTGTATGCGGATAGCCATACTGGCCGCCTTTATACAACCCTTCTTTTTTTAAAGTATAAGGCTGCTCGGCAATGATATAATTTTTATCAAAGAATTTTCCGTCTTTTGAAAGTGACAACACTAACGGTGTTCTTGCATAATGATGCATCGTATCCGGAATGCCAACATAATAAAATCTTTTATCCGGCAAACGGCCGAAGTGAAACTTGCTGTCATTGTCGGTAAATTCTGTTTCGACAGGAAAAGACCAATGCGCTCCATTGTCTTTGCTTTCGGTTAACCACAGTTTTCCCTTCCATCCCTCACCGGTTACACGAAGCAACATGTGAAGTATGCCATCACCTGTTTGAAAGAAAGAACCTTCACAAAGCGGTGGTAAATTATTTTTCTCCGCAGGTGCATAAAACGTGGCGGGGTTATCCTGGCTATACAAACTATCGGCATAAAAGCTGGTCATCTTCCATCCGCTTAATCCCCGGTAATCATCCGTGTAAGGAAAAGTGAAATTACCGCTGATGATTAATCTGCCGTTGGCAATTTTTTCCGGACCGTGATTGGGATTTACCGGAACATGCATATCAATGGCATTGCTCCAATGGTCGCCATCGGTAGACGTTTTAGCCCAAAGGTGTGTATTGGTTCGGTAAGGAGAATATTCGCCGAAGTAAGCAACAAGCGTGTCGTTAAACTGGTGAAAACCAGCGGCTGTTAATACGTTCAGCGTATCGGCATTATAGGCTGACGGGCTGGCCAATACTGCTGGTTTCGTCCAATGAAAAAAATCTTTTGATGTAGTAAATAAAACTCTTTGACCGGGTTTGTCCTCATCTTTTATTCCATCACTCCATATAGCAATAAACTTATTTTTAAAATGAGTGATGGAAGCGTGATGATTATAAAGCCACGAAGTGTCGGGTTGGTAAATCATCTTGCGTTCGATGTGAAGATGTGTTATCCCTTTTTCAGTAGTATAGTTGTTTTTTATTTGTGTGTGCTGTGCCATGCATACAATCGGGAAAAGCAAAGGCAAAATAAAATAAGTGCATTTTTTGGAAATCATCTTAAAAGTTCTATTCTAATAAAAGTGTAACTGCAAAATACACTCAAATTTTTTATATGGCTGCAACGCTCCCAATTATAATATAGAATAGAGAAACAGAAAGTAAAAGAGGCTGGTAATGCAGTCAAAAGGCAATTTCAGGTATTTTACTTTCGGCTTTCCAGTCTCAACAATTTTCTCTATTATTTAGATGCACAGGATTTCCATTCAACGTACCAACTCTCAATAAAAAAGCCCTCCGTCTTCGAAGGGCTAACCCTGTGTTGTGAAACTTTCTTGTAGCCAGAACACTTTTTGCTTGTGTTAATTTCTGTTGTGTAAACAGCGTTTCACGTTGACAGCGTTTTCATTTTATTGCACAACTTCAGGTATGCGTTTAGGTTAGTTACTTCTTTATCCGGCTCCGGGCCCGACCGATGCATTTCGAAATAATCAAACAAGCTAAAATAGTTGTTGAACCCGAATGTTAATGAGACTTGGAAAGAACAATAAGTTTTAAAATAAAGCCCCATTCCCACTCCACCTGATAATATAGTTTTGTTCAGGCATCGACCATGTTTTAAATTCGGCCCGGGGCCGTTGCTGTAACTGAACAATCATTTTATTGATGTGTTCTTTAAGTTTACCAGGCTCTTCATTTGTAACCACATCTTCAATAACCTGCTTCAGTTCGGGTATCCTGCTTGACAGTTGCATTGAGAATTCTTCGAAAATATCTTTCACATCGCCGATTGCTAAATCTTTGTCTTTGGCAATCTGTTCAATCGTACTATTCATTTTAATTCTTTTTTAAATTAATAGATTGTAGAATTTTTGCATGCTATCGTGGTTGGTTGTTTGAATTACATTTAGAATTAGATTTAAATTTACCGCAGAAGATTGTCGTTCGAAAGTATAATAGGCGGGAAGGCAAAAACTGTCGGTGAAAGAGTAAAAAAACTTCCCGGGAAGTAGTCGCAGGGAAGTTTTTAAGTTTACCTGGCATTATTTGAGTCGCAGAAAATAAGATACTTCACCATTTTTATCCACCCGCAAAATAATGGCCTTGTTATCTTTTTTTACTTCAACAAAATAACTGTCTTTGCCATTGAACGGGGTGTTATAAATTAACATGTCGCTTTTGTTAAATTCATTGTCATCAAAGAAAAAAACATCGGCAATTGAATAGCCTTTATACTTTCTATTGATCCACTCCTTAGCTTTGTTTGGAAGAGCAGAAAATGTTTTTTCGGTAGTAGTGCCTACCAGTTGAGAGTGGTCATCATAAAATGCAGACGTTACCTGGCCATCTTTTATAAAAGTAGCTTCATCGAAATTATTTACTCTCTCCCATGCATTTACTGGTATATTGCCAAAATCTGCTTTGAATTGCGTTTTGGAACGATCGCTCACTTCTTTGCCTTCAATTTGTCTGAGTTCTTTTTTGTCCGAACGGCTATCGTTCTTAATTTCCGATTCGCTAAACCGGCCTTTTTGAATATCATTTTTTACTAACATCTCGTTAGTTTGTGCGCAGGCTGCTGTTGTAATAAGAAATGCCGCAGCGCATAGGATCATTTGCTTTTTCATGTTTTAAATTTTTTAGTACTGATTATTAAACTTTAGTATTCATTTCTAAAATGTAAAAGTATTCCTACCTGATGTTTACATTTTTTGAAAGACGTTAAGCGGGCAAAACTTGTCGTTGGAGAAGATAATTTTATACAGTTAGCTGCCGGCAGATGAGTTAAATACTTTCACAAGTTCATAAAGGCGCCAAAACATGGAGGGTTTTGTGAAACTGTTTCGCTTCCTCTAAAGCTGCATTGCAAATAGATTGCAGTGGAGAATAATTAGCATAAAAACTATTTTCATCAATATTTTCATACTCGAGGAAGTCTAAATACTTTTCTATTAATTTATTTAACCCCATAACAGACACTGTTGTCTTCATGTTGTGAGCAGTTTGACGGAGCTGATCAATTTCATATTTATGCCATGATTGCTCCAGCACATTTAACTCGTTTGGCATCGCCTCAATAAACTGTTCTGTAATTGTTTTTTCATAGTCAACGTTTCCACAGCTTATTTCCTTCATGTATTGAAGGTCGATATACTTGTATGTTTTTTCAGAAGATATTGTTGAGGATGTTGACCGGCCATTAGCCGAAGATTTCGTTGACGAATATTGTTTAATTAAACCAAGCAACTCATCTTCCCTGATGGGCTTTGAAATATAATCATCCATCCCATAACTGATGCATTTTTCTCTTTCGCCTGGAAAGGCGTGTGCAGTCATGGCGATGATAGGAATATCCAATTTCAGCTTATTGCGTATTTCGGCGGTGGCAGTATAACCATCCATCACGGGCATTTGAACATCCATTAAAATAAGATCGTACTTATTTTCTATAACTTTTTTCAAAGCTTCTTTTCCATTGCCGGCAATATCAAAAGACAGGTTCCAGTTTTTGAACAAATGTTTCAAAAGACTTTGATTGATCTCATTGTCTTCTACAATGAGAATATTTACTTTATCAAAAACGGCAGTGCTACTAACGGCATCGGCGTTAGCAATAGCATGACTCACCTGGCTTGACGAAATCTTATAAGGAATCATTATATTAAAGGTTGTGCCAATTCCCTTTTCACTTTCCACATATAGATTTCCATTTTGAAGTAATACCAGATCGTTTACAATTGAAAGCCCTAGTCCTGTGCCTCCATAGGTCCGCGTTACCGAATCTTCTGCCTGTTGAAAGCGTCCAAAAATATGCTGCAGTTTTTCTTTCTCAATTCCAATCCCGGTATCAGTGACGATGATACGTGTATTGACAGTATTATCGACTGTGCCAGCATCCATAATCTTGATAGCTATACTCCCTTGCGTCGTAAACTTTAGTGAATTGCCAACCAGGTTAACCAATATTTGAGTAAGGCGGTTACCATCTCCTTCCAATATTTCGGGAAGTGCTTCATCTATTTCCGTAAAAAACTGCAAATTTTTTTCGGCCATCTTAGGCTTAAACATTAATTCAACCTGCTCCACCAGTTTTCGGATATCAAATGGTGCCGATTCAATTCGCATCATTCCAGCTTCGATCTTCGATAAATCGAGGATATCATTTACAATAGCCAATAAATTCTCTCCAGACTTTTGCATCGTATGCACATATTCTTTCGATTCACTATCCAATTCTTTACGCTCTAATAAATAAGTGAAGCCCAATATAGCATTCACAGGTGTTCTTATCTCATGACTCATATTAGCCAAAAAGTTTTCTTTCACCCTCACCGCTTCTCTCACTCTTTTATCGGTTGCGTGCAGTTGTGTAATTAAAAGATTCTGTTTCTGCATTACCGTTATGATAAACCAAAACAAAACGGCGCCGCTCAATAGCACGAGAACAATTAACGCGGTACTAAAACTCAAAGCACGCTTTCCACTGCTATTTATCGTTGAAGTAACACTTGCCAGCAATTTCTGCCGTGAGTTTTCAATAATATTGCTTACTGTTCTTATCGAATCATTTAACTCTTTAGCCCTATCAGATGAAATTAATTTCTCCGCCGCCTCTTTTCCCGATGAATGCAACGCATCCATGACTTCTTTACCTAATAACAATTTTTCATGAACCAAAGGGTCCAATACATCAATGTATTTTACAGAAGTGTCATCATCGGATATCTTTTGAAGATTATCAATGTTATGTTGTACTTCTTTAATCTTCGATCTGTAGACCTCCAGGTTAGAAGAATCTTTTGTATACAATGTTCCGGTTACTGCATTTTGAACTGAGGTTATATTTTTTGACAATGCCTGCAGATCTGTTCTGATTTTTAATTCGCTTATAACCTTTTCGTTACCCTCAATAAGCGAGTTTACGTTTTTGGTAGAATTATATTGTATATAAATAAGTAGCAGGTTGCCGGCAACAAAAGCGGCCAGTATATAATATATAATTCGTTTGCGAAGCATCGTGAGAACTAAAGGGGATTCATATTTTACAATTCCTCCGTGCTTTTCGAAGAAGGAATCTTAATGTATTTGTTTAAAAAATGAATCAACATAAAAATACAAATTACAATGGCAATAACCATCAGTGCCAACACGATCCCATCAATTTTACTGTCCATTAATTTAAAGAAGGTATACGACAGCACGATCAATAACAGCGTGTCGGCAAAAAATAATATCGTATATATAATTTTCATTTTTCTAAAAAAACCAACCCCGGTAGAAACCAGGGTTTAAACCAAAAACTACCTATGAAAGATATTTATTAAGACTTACTATATTTTTGTTTCATGATTCAAATTTAGAATGCATGAAACGGTTTTAAAAATTCAAATCGGTGAACGGGCATTTTGAGTCGGTGAAACCTTTTTGGTTGATTATTCATTTAGAATCTTACAATCGTTGCTGTAAGAAGCAAATGGAGAGAGCGTTTTAAAGGCCGCCACACAAATCATTTAAATAACATTTATTCTTTTATTTAAAGAAGGACGGTAGGCATCGGCAACAGGCAGCGTTTTGCCATTTATAATTATTGAACCATCCTGTATTGTGTCTATCTTATTAATAGCAACAATATAAGAGCGGTGAACTCTTAAAAAGATTGAAGCAGGTAACCTTGCCTCCACTGCTTTTAACGTAGAATGAATGGCATAAAATTTTTGCGGTGTATGGAGTTTAACATAATCGCCCATGGCTTCTGCAAATAGAATTTCGTCAATTTTAAGTCTTCTTATAACGTTAGAATCCCTGATAAAAATAAATTCTTGTTCATTGACATTATATTCCTCCGAATTACTTGCCAATATTTCTCTTGCTTTTTCGACGGCTTGAGTAAAACGGGCAGGGGTGATGGGTTTTACAATATAGTCTGCAACATTTAATTCAAAAGCTTCAACGGCATAATCTTTTTTGGAAGTTATAAAAATGATGATAGGGCCGATATGTCCAAGATTTTTAGTAAGTTCTATACCACTCATTCCGGGCATCTCAATATCCAGCAAAACAAGGTCTACGGTATGTTCCTGGAGATAATGAAAGGCCTCTGTTGCACTGGCGCATTCTTTTACAACTACCAAATCCTGAACAAAGCCGGCCAAATGTTTCATAGTAGTTCTCGCAATCTTATTATCGTCGACTATGAGGCAATTAATTACCATATAAAAATGAAATTAATTTAAAAAAACTGTTGCTTTTTATTGTGATTATAGCGTGTTTATTTCCCTTAGAAAGTAACAATAGTAAAGATATGGCAGAATAGAATTTGCCGAAAGGTATTATGACTATATTAATAATTGAAGATCATAAATTTTGAGTTGGGCAGTGATGCTCCACTATATTTTTCTAAACAAAATACTTGCTGCTCCAAATTTTATTTATGCTTAGATCAGTTTATGTTCCACTGCAAAGCGTATAAGCATGGCCGTATTTTTTACTTTCAACTTTGCCAATAAATTTTTCCTGTGGCTGTCAACCGTAAAAGGGCTCAGAAATATTTTTTCGGCAATTTGGGGATTGGTATAGCCTTCTGCAATCAGTGCCAGAATTTCCTTTTCGCGGGGTGTTAGTACAGGTAATGTTTCTTTTGACGACTTTTCATATTCTTCCAACACCCGTCCAACTTCGCCGTTAAAAAAAATATCTCCTTCGCAAACTGCGTGTATGGCTTGAACAAGTTCTTCTTTTGATGTGTTCTTTAAAATATAGCCGGAGGCGCCATTCTCCATCATTTTCTTAATATACAATCCCTGGTTAAATGTACTGAGGCCCAATATAAAAACACCGGGATATTTTTGTTTCATAATTCCACATAATTCAACGCCGTCCATGCCCGGCATACTAATGTCCATTAATACAATATCAGCGGTATTGTTTACAAAAAACCCGAGGCATGATTGCGCATTCATGGCTTGCCCCACCCATTCGATATCATTTTCGCCCTGGAGTAATGCGTGAATTCCTTCAATAACTAACGGATGATCATCTACGATAAATAAGCGAATCATACTTACAAATTGAATTCAATATTTATTAAAGTTCCTTTCCCGGGTTCCGCATGAATGTCTAACTGTCCCTTTAAATATTCTACACGACTGCGAACATTTGCCAGCCCCGCTCCTATTTTATTGCCGGGAAGATTTGGATCGAAACCTTTTCCATTATCTTCAACAACCACGCTTAAACGATTTTCTTCTTTAATTAGTTGAACAAAGGCTTCGCCGGCCGACGCATGCTTTAATATGTTGTTCAGCAATTCCTGTACAATGCGGTAAATAATTATTTCTGTTGATTGTTCGAGCCGTTGTTGCATTCCCAGTGATTGGTATTTCAGCGTGAGCAATTTCGTTGCATTAACGCCGTTGCAATATTCCTTCAAAGCTTCATCCAGCCCAAACTTTGTCAGCATTTCGGGCATCATATTGTGAGCCACTCGTCTTAATTCTTTGATAGACGTATCGAGCATGTCTAACGACCTTTCAAACACGGTCATATTATCGGGGGTAATAATTAAATTGTCTTTCATATTACTTAATGAATATTTTACGCCTGATAATAATCCGCCTAGTCCATCATGCAGATCTTTAGCTAAACGACTACGCTCTTCTTCCTGCCCTTTAAGCATTGCCTCTACCGCTGTTAACTGACGATCTTTTTCCAACTCTGCAATCCTTTGCTGCTGTAGTTGTTGCCTTTGCCGGTAGTTGCGGTAAAGCAAAATTCCTAACATGAGTATCCCGGCAAGAGATCCGATTAAAATGTAATTGAGCGTTGATTCCTGTTTGATGGAGAAAGCCTGTAGCTGTTTGTCTTTTTGAAGTTGTAAAATTTCCTTTTCTTTTTGCGCAGCCTGGTATTTATTTTCAATTTCTGAAATGGCCGCTTTTGATTCGATTGTTTTTAAACTGTCATCAATGATATTGGCCTGCTTTAAATAGTAGTAGGCTTTGTCGGCGTGACCCGTTTTATCCTCGACGGCCACAAGATCTTTAAGATCGCTTAATCTCTCCTGCGTATAACGGTTCCGGACAGCTAAGTCAAGTGCATCAATGAGAAATACCCTGGCAGAATCATACCGGCCATAATCTTTATAACATTCAGCAATAGCCCTTCGGTCGGATTCAACAAGAAAACTATTTCCACTTTTTATGGATTCAATTAACCCTTTCTTAAAATACAAAATAGCTTGCCCATAATTTTTCTTCTTCCGGAATAGATTAGCAGTGCGGCCGAAGAGATAATGATTCAGTATGGGTTTATCAAGCTTTTCAGCTAACGGCTTTGCCAACTGAACATAGCGAAAAGCAGAATCAAATTCAGAAAGGGAAAGAAAATCATCACTTACATATAAGTAATGCTGAGCCAGCATTTCGTCATTCTTATCCAGTAGACGATAAGGAATAGCAGCTTTATCATATTCCAGTGCTTTTCCTGGTTCTTTCAGGTCAAAATAAATCGTCGATATACTTCCATACAAATTAGCGACGGCCTGGTTTTTTCCCACTTCGTCAGAAGATTTCCAGCCTTCAACTGCGTCGAGATAAAAAGATATCGCTTCTTTATATTTTCCCATTTTGCCCAGTACAAGTCCCTTCTCTGCATTACAAGTTGTGATAGAAAGTTTCGATTGAGCTATATCACGCGGAGATAATTTCTGGGCCAAATTTTTTTGATAATAGCTTATAGCAGTATCAAGCAAATCGACCGTATTTGCTCTGCCATTTTCCAGAAAAATTTTGGCTTTAGTTTCATAGTAATCGGCTATTTGAAAAAGATAGTGCATTTTTTCTGCGAGCGCATGTGCCTGTTCCAGGTACTGCATGCCCTTTACAGAATCATATCCGTAACACTCCCCGGCAAGATTAATGAGCAGGGTTATCCTGGTTGTATCATTTCCCGGATGCACCAGGTCTTTCTCCATGCTATCTATTCGCTGATTTTGGGAAAATGTTACCATAGGAGTTTGCAGAAGAACTCCACATAAAATGATAATATTAAAATATAACAGGCGCACTATTTCGCAGCAGGCTTTTAATCGTCTTATTAAAATTACTCTTTCTTTCCCCACACTTGCAAGTACTCAATTAAAAATCACCTTTTCGGGTGATTTATTGGAACATAGTCAGAATCACTGTTTCAGGCGATTGACAAGGTGTTTGCAAAAAATTATTTTTGATAGTTTGTATTATTCAAAGAACATTTTATGAAATACGTATTAATATTAATTCTTGCCTTCGGTTGGTTTGAAGTATCTGCCCAAGAGAACATAACTATGAGTTTAGATTCCTTAAAAAAGATCAATATTTCCAATCGCACCGAACCGGGAAAGCCAATAGGAGAAAAAAATAGTAAGGTTATAGAACCGGGCGGAGGAATGATTGCATCTCCTGATAATGTAATGGAACTAATTATACCAACCGGTGCATTAAATGAAGATACTGCAATAAGTATACAACCGGTATCTAATATGGTATTTGGAGGAATTGGAAACGCATATGATTGCGAACCCAGCGGGCTTCATTTTAAAAAACCAGTCAAATTAATTTTTCATTACACTGATTCAAAGATCAAAGAAGACAACCCTGTACTACAAGATCTTTCGTGGCAAGACAAAGAAGGAGAATGGCATACCTTGGAAAAGTTCTCTCTTGATACAATTGCAAAAACTATATCTGGAACTATCAGTCATTTCACGCAGTTTTCCAGGAAGGTCAATTTTAGGCTGAGCGTTCCGTCGGGTAATGTACATGTAAGAAAAAAAATTTCAGAAATGCTTTTTTGTGACATTATTCCTGATAGATATGGGGATATGAACGGAAACAGAGTAGATCTAATTAACGCTTTTTATGATAATGAAAGGTTCAGGTGGTATGTAAATGATATTGAAAATGGAGATGCTGTTAATGGTAAAATAAACTTTGCTGGATTTACGTCTCACGGGAGACTTGCAAATTACGTTGCGCCCACAACGCCACCACCTGTCAACCCGGTTAAGATTACCGTAGAAATGGACGGACCCATTACATTAAACAACGGCATTACAATGAGCAAAGTATCTACCAGTGCTTATATCAATGTTATAGGCGATCAATATCATTTTACATTTATCCACATTGATGAAAACGGATGTTATTTTTTGGTTGATTCTTCAAGTTGCAATTTAAATATGCAGAAGCATGATGTAACTGTTTCCAATATCAAAAATTATCCGCCCTGGAGTGATTGGCCACCCAGTTGCGATGGCTGCCGGTGGCAATGGACCAATAAAGAAAGCTTAAAAGGATTAGTTGAAATTACCGGG
>NZ_JBMQQG010000191.1:0-9490 GCF_057362405.1 Ginsengibacter sp. | reverse complement strand
CCTGCCTTTTCTGCAAAATTTGATAAAAGCGATAAATAAAGAATTTGCCGACGTTTCAATTGTGATACTCTCTTTTCAACATCCACCCAGGGCGCAGGAATATTTGTGGAATAATAATAAGGTTATTTCTTTTGGAGGAAAAAATAAAGGGAAATTTCTAAGGCGTATCCTATGGGTAAAGGTGTGGCGAAAATTGAGCACACTGAATAAAAAAAATAATATCAGGGGGTTGTTTAGCCTTTGGCTTGGTGAATGTGCGTTGCTGGGAAAACGCTTTGGCGAAAAATATGATATTGCACACATGGCCTGGATACTTGGGCAGGATGCAAGGCCGGGTAATAAGTATGTATCAAGAATGAAACCAACGCCGGGAGAATTAATCGCAATTTCCGACTTTATAGCGAATGAGCTCTTTGCGAATTATTTAATAAAGCCAACTCATGTTATACCTAACGGTGTAGACACCACGCAATTTAGCATGATGCCTGCTGAGAGAACAATTGACATCATTGGCGCCGGGTCATTGATATCTTTAAAACAATATCATTTATTTATCGGGATCATCAAAGAACTTAAAGAAAAATATCCCGGAGTTCAGTCATTTATTGCTGGCCAGGGACCTGAAAAGGAAACTTTACAGTCATTAATCACGAACCTTGAATTGGAAGATAATATTTCATTGCCGGGTGAGGTAGCGCACAGAACTTTGCTTGGATTAATGCAGCGGAGCAAGATATTTCTTCATCCTTCTTCTTATGAAGGCTTTAGTATGGCGTGCCTTGAAGCGCTTTATGCGGGTTGTTACGTAATTAGTTTCTGTAAACCTATGGAAGTAGATATAGACCATTGGTACGTGGTGGGTACTAAGGAAGAAATGATGGGAAAGGTTATTGAAATTTTAACTTTGGATAACTTAGATGATAAACCAGTATTACTTTACCGGGAAGTGGATACAGCAGCTTCCATTATGAAATTATTTTAAGAAAGCACTTTCACAAGCCCTATGAGGGAATCAGCAATAGATTGAAACGATAGTGAATTTTTAAAATGATTCACAACAGATAAGGCTAGTTCTTTTTTATTTATACTGTCGAGTTTTAATAAAGTTTTTAAAAGACTTTCGCAGTTTTGTGCCTCAAATAAAAACCCATACGTACCATTGCAGGTTATCTTATTAAAGGATGCAATGTTTGTAACTATTGGAATGCATCCACAGGCCATTGCTTCAAGCAACGAGTAACCCGTACTTTCTTTGATGCTTCCGGAAACATAAAAATCTGCTGCGCTATACCATGTTTCCAAATCATCGTGAGCGACTTTGCCCTGCAATAAAACTGAAGATTTTAAATTTTCATTTCCTGCTAACTTTTCTGTGATCTCTTGCAAGAGTTCAGTCGTTTGAAATATCATGTACAACTTTGCTTCAGGATGAATAGTAAAATATTTTTCAAAAGCACTTATTACTGTTAACGGATCTTTACCGATGTTTAACCTGCCGACCCATAAAAAATTTTCATTACCAGCCATGCCAATTTGTTGCTTGCTCTTTTCTCTGTCTCTTTGATTAAAATAAGTTGAAGCTTCCAATACTTCGCAGCATTTCTCTTTCGCAGATATTATTCCACTTTTGATCCATTCATTTGCATTTTCAATGCTTGTAAAAAGGTATTTGTCAATAGATCGATCGGCGATTTTCTGTAATAATTTTTTTACACCATGGTGAGGACTCGCTCCGTGATGTTGCACAATGAATTTTGTTTTTCTTCCTATGGTGAATCTTAATGCAAGCAGTTGCAGCGGGAAAATCAGGCCCTGAATTAAGATAATATCCGGAGCCTGCGTTTTTATAAAGTGATGCGTTTTGAATGGGATATTAAGGAACGAATTCCGCCGTTTAAAGAAATTACAAGCAATGTTATTTATCGATATCTCACCTTCATAATTCATGTGTTTAATAAGCCTGAAGTTTAGTTTCTGGCCAATAAATTTCACGAAGCCCGGGGCTGCCTTTTGTAACTCCATAACTTCACATGGTTCTGAAATATCACCATGCATATGATAATTGAGATCAATAAGCTTTATCATGCTGATTTTTATTAAGACTTATTGGGAATTGAACGCCGGGATAATAAGACGATATCTTTTTCATCAAACCCGGAAAATCACCAAACAAATATTTTACGTTATTATCAACACATATCCTGCTATACCCATTTGGAGACACGCCGACAGCCGATAATTGATCGTCTAAAATTTTATCATATAAGCAAATTTTTCCCTTATGCATTATCATTAGAATATCTCCAGGATTTATGGAATAAAATGCATCGAAACCTTTTTTGCCCTTTGCCCTTGCAATGCACAAGTCTGCATTCTTATACAGAGAAAGAGAGCCGATGTTATTTTCTTTCCAAATATTGGCTGCCGATTTGGTTAGCGAATCAAATAATTCCTGGTCAGTTAAAAGAAGGGAGTCCCTGGCGGAACGAAGATGTTCCCATAAATTCCATGGTGCGGTAAGTGTTGAATCTGTTCCAAAAAGAATAGTTGTTTTGGATTTTAGTTCATCGATAGGCGCTGACGCGGTAAGCATAAAATTGTTGGAAGCAGGGCACCAGACCAGCGCACGGAAGGCTTTTGCCTGGTATTCATCCATCGCAACGCCATGCACGCCGATAATTTCTCTTTTGAACAAATTCCATTTGATCAGTTCATTAATTTCTTCATGCGACTGTTTATCGGTTCCTTCTCCAATGTGAATTACGAAGGGTTGATTTTTTTTAAAGATGTTATTCAGTCTCAATTTCCATCTTTTCTCAAACTGAACAGAGTGCAAAGAATAATTATTTTGAAGAACAGAAATTATTTCGTTTTTGATGGGCAATGGTTCGCCATGATGGACCACAGTGGTAACACCATTTAGAAGATTTTTGTAAAGCCCCCACTCGGTCCTTAGTGGTTGCGGAATTTTCAATACAGCCTGGATCGCTTCTTTATTGCATGCATGGATGTCTTCGCCCCACTCTTTATAATTGTGATAGACCCTGTTTGCTATTTGCGGAAATAAATTGAAATCAAGATGGTCGTGTGAATTGATTAAACCGGGAAATACTATGGCATCTTCAAAAAAAATAGTATTGTCGACATTAAAATTTTTGATTTCAGCGTGACTGGCAATGTTGTTTATTTTCCCTCCGTCCACTTCTATATTTACCAGTTCATTACTTTCGATGATTTTCAGATTACATAACTGCATTATCTTTTTTTAAAAGTATCCCATAAATAACCGGAGTTCCTTTCCATGTTTCATAAACATTGATCGCATTTTGAGCCTCATAAAAATGCTTTGCCGATTCGTCGATGGGCTTCTCCACTAAACGCAATACCTGTAAGCCAAGTTGCCCGGTTGCTTCTTTAATATCATCAATCGTGTGGACATAATTCTTAATGGCAATTGTCTTTTCATGATAACTAAAAGTTCGCTTACCACCTTTAGCCAGAACCTCCGGATGGTAGTCGGTAATGATCATCGTTCCGCCTGGTTTTAAAACACGATTCCATTCCCGCAGAGCCTGTTCGGCGTTTTGAATGTGAGCGATTGTAAGTGTAGACAAAACGCAATCGACAGATTCATCCTGTAATTCAGGCAATTTATTGCCGGATAACAAATGGGTTGTTGCATGAGGAAATTTTTCTTTGAGTTTTTTCAACATCCCCTCAGAAACATCGTATCCAAAAACCTGTTTTGGGTTTTTATCAAAAATCTTTTGCCAATGACGCCCGGTGCCACAGCCCACATCGGTCAATATTTTATTTCTTATATCAATGGAGTTGAGCAGAACAGAAAATATTTCTTCATCCCACGCCAGCATGAGATTATGCGGTTGGTCGTCATAATTTTCTGCCCAGAGGTTATAGGCAGTTTCCGCAGGCTTATATTTCTGTTTAAAAAAAAGGCTGGAGAAATATGTTGGAAGTTTAGAAAGTGCCGGCATTTTTTAAGCAATTTTTGAAGAACAAATTACCTAAAATGTGATATAAATAACTATAAAAGCGTAGCAACCTTCCGGCTTTTTTTTTCGTTTGGGTCATGATGAACAAGATTCTTTTATACAATCCTAAGAGTGCCGTTGCTAAACATCGGATCCCTAACTCCATCATGAACATCGCCGCTTCGGTTGATGGCATTTATGATTGGGTTATCGTTGACGGAAACCGCGAAGAACATCCGTATGAAAAAATAAGTAGCTACCTGGCCACAGGTGAATTTAAATACGTAGGCTTCACCGTTATGCCCGGGCCACAAACCAAACAGGCAATCCCCTTCTCCAAAAAAATTAAAGATCAATTTCCGGGTACAATTATAATTTGGGGTGGTTATTTTCCAACCAATCACTACAAGGTGGTATTAAATTCTGGTTATGTAGACTTTGTTATTAATGGTCCCGGTGACCATGCTTTTCCAAAGTTAATCGAAGTATTGGAAAATGATAAGCCGTATGACCAGGTTAAAAATCTTATTTACAAATTAAACGGGAATATCGTAAAGAATCTAAAAGAAGATTTAATTGAACAGGACAATCTCCCGGCATTGCCTTATGATAAATTACATGAGTTTTATTCTATTGATAAATATTTAGGCAAGACCTATTTGGGAAATAAAACACTGGCATACCATTCAAGTATTGGCTGCCCTTTTACCTGTTCGTTTTGTGCTGTAGTTCCCACTTATGAAGCGAGATGGAAGGCGAAATCGGCAGAGCATGTTTACAGAGATATAAAATATATTAAAGATAAATGGGGTGCCGACGCCATTGAATTTCATGATAACAATTTTTTTGTATCTGAGAAAAGGGCCGTGGCATTTTCAAAGCTGATCAGGCCTGAGAAAATGAACTGGTGGGGTATGGCAAGGATTGACACCATGAGCAAATTCAAAGATGAATCGTTAGCCCTCATCCGTGAGGCGGGATGTAAAATAATTTTTTTTGGTGCGGAAAGCGGGAATGATAAAGTGTTGCATCAGCTTGATAAAGGCGGCACACAAACTGGCGAACAGATTTTACAGTTTGCTGAAAGATTGAAGAAATTTGACATCATTCCTGAATATTCATTTGTGTTGGGAACTCCTGCTACTTCGGAAGAAGAAGTAATGGCGCAAATAGAATTCGACATCAACTTTATTAAGAAAGTAAAGGCCATAAATCCTTCAACAGAAATTGTTTTATACACCTACAGCCCCGTGCCGACAGAAGGTTCTGATTTATTTAATGAGGTGATGGCTACCGGTTTCGAGTACCCGAAGAAACTTGAAGATTGGGTAAGCCCGCAGTGGGAGCGATTTGATCTGCGTAAAAACCCGTTGACTCCATGGCTTACGTCTGAAATGATTGCTAAGATCAGGGATTTTGAAACGGTGCTGAATGGATACTATCCAACGGTATCGGATATACGATTGAATAATGTGAAACGGTCAGTAATCAGGTTAGTCGCAGGTCTTCGATATAAAATAAATTTTTATCAGTTTCCATACGAAATAAAGTTGCTTCAAAGAATTTGGAAATATCGCCAGCCGGAAATCCAGGGCTTCTAAAATTAAATTATGACACTTGTATGATCTAAAAATTATAAAAGGCTTTTTACCGCAGCACGAGGCTTCAATTGAAGACAGCTTTAATGAATTATACATCGCCCTACGGTTAAAGGAAGGGAGAATATACAGCAATGAAGAAGTATCGTTACTTCCAAAAGTGCTGCCCGGTCACCGGTATTTTAAAGAATGGAATGTGCGACGGCATAGCTCGGATAAATTGTTACAATATATCAGGAGTAAAAGCAATATCTGTAATATACTGGAAATAGGCTGTGGTAATGGATGGCTTTCTGCTAAATTAGCAACCGTTGCAAGAGGTAATGTAACCGGTATTGATATTAATATCGTGGAATTGGAACAAGCACGAAAAGTTTTTGGAAAAGTTCCCAACCTGCGATTTTTGTATGGGGATATCCGATCCGGTATCCTGAAGGATCAAAGGTACGACCTCATTGTCTTTGCCGCATCCATTCAATATTTTCCTTCACTTGATGAGATACTAAAAGTTGCCCTGAGCCACTTAACACTACAGGGAGAAATACACATTCTTGATAGCCCACTTTATCGATTTAATGAAATTGCAGAAGCCAGGCAAAGAAGCAAAAAATATTATACTGAAACCGGATTTCGCGAAATGTCAGCGTACTATTTTCATCATAGTATTGAAGATCTGAAGCCTTTCAGGTTTTCTATATTGTATAATCCCCACACATTGAATAACAAATTGATGTTTCATAAAAATCCATTTCATTGGGTAGTAGTAAAAAACTCTTATTTCTAAAATGCTAAACCAGTCGTTAACCGATATCTATAAACGCTATGCAACTTTGCGCACACATCGTATAAAGGCTTTGCCCATTGCTATATTAATGCCGCATAGTGCGTGTAACTGCCGCTGTATAATGTGCGATATATGGAAAGGCAATCGTAATTTAAAGCAACTCACAGAAGGTGATATTACTGGCCTCATGAATTCTTTTCAACGATTGGGTACAAGACTGGTGCTCATGTCGGGAGGAGAAGCGTTACTCAATCCTGACTTTTTCAGATTTTGTGAAATATTAAAAACACAAAATATTAAGGTAAACTTACTTTCAACCGGGTTAACGCTTAAAAAGAATGCGTCGCAAATTGTAAAGTATGTGAACGAAGTAATTGTATCCCTCGATGGTGATGAACTAACGCACGACCGTATACGAAATATACCGGAAGCGTTCAATAAACTTTCTGAGGGTATCACAGCGATCAGGCTGATAGATCCTTCTTATAAAATAACAGGCAGGACGGTAATACACCGGCTCAATTACAGTAAATGGCCGGCTATTATTGAAGCCGCTAAATACCTCGGGTTAGACCAAATCAGCTTTCTTCCTGCAGATGTGAGCAGCCATGCTTTCAACCGTGAGATGACATGGGACGAAACCAGGCAGCAGGACATTCTTTTGTCTTTTGAGGATTTATCCAAATTGAAAATTGTGTTGGAAAAGTTGCTGAATGTGTATGCAAAAGAATTTGAAGATAATTTTATTGCGGAATCCCCGGCGAAGGCCTGGAATATTTACAAATACTATGCAGCATATCATGGGCTATGCTCTTTCCCCTATAAGAAATGCAATGCACCATGGGTTTCAACAGTTATAGAAGCAGACGGAACGGTTCGACCATGCTTTTTTCATAAGGCCATGGGAAACATCAGGTCGGAAGAGTTAGATAGTATTTTAAACAACCGGCATGCGATTAATTTTAGAAAGAAACTGGATGTAAATGAAGATGAAACCTGCAGGAAGTGTGTTTGTTACTTACATCTTTCACCCGGGAATAGTCTATAAAGAATATGAATAATAAAATACTTTTCTCTCATTCTTATTTTTTACGCTTTGATCCAAAGCAATGGTCAACAGGGCAACCCTATGCTCCTTTGGGAACATTGTACGCCGCTTCCCTGATGCGAAAGAACTGTTATAGTGTTTCATTATTCGATACAATGTTTGCTCACACACCTGAAGAACTCAGCATGCATCTTGAAAAAGAGACGCCGGATTTCTTTGTGATTTATGATGATGGATTTAATTATCTCACAAAGATGTGCCTTACCAATATGAGGGATGCTGCATTTAGAATGATTCAAATAGCAAAAGAAAAGGGATGTACAGTTATTGTATCCGGCTCTGACGCAACTGACCGTTATGAAATGTATTTGCAACAAGGAGCAGATTTTATAATACTGGGAGAAGCAGAACTTACGCTCCTCGAAGTTCTAGGCGAGTTTAAAAAAGAACATCATGATTTTTCTGCTATCCGGGGCCTGGCATTTCTACAGAATAATTCAGTGGTAAAAACTGCTAAAAGAAATGTGATGAAAGAACTGGATGATCTTCCTTTTCCTGCATGGGATCTTATAGACATAGCGCCTTACAGGGAATCATGGATGAAAAAGGTTGGTTACTTTTCTTTGAATATGGCTACTACGAGAGGTTGCCCGTTCAAATGCAATTGGTGCGCAAAGCCTATTTATGGAAACCGCTACAACACACGTTCGCCGGAGAACGTAGTTGCTGAATTAAAAATGCTGAAAGAAAAATTCAACTTTGATCATGTTTGGTTTTGTGATGACATTTTTGGATTAAAACCCGGTTGGGTAAAAGCGTTTGCACGAATCATTGAAAAAGAAAACCTGCACTTCAGGTTTAAGATGCAGGGGAGGGTTGATCTCTTATTGCAGGAAAATGCTGTTAATTATCTTGCAAGAGCGGGATGCGAAAATATATGGATGGGCGCCGAAAGCGGTTCACAAAGAATTCTTGATGCTATGGATAAAGGAACAACGGTGAAACAGATTTACCAGGCAACCCGTTTGTTAAAGAAAAATAATATTAAACCTTCTTTTTTCATACAGTTCGGTTATCCGGGTGAAACAAAAGAGGATATTAAAAAGACAATTGCAATGATACACGCGTTATTGCCTTACGAAATTGGAATTTCCGTTTCTTACCCTTTGCCCGGAACAATTTTTTACGAAAAGGTAAAAGCCGAATTGGAGAATAAAACAAATTGGACCGATTCGGACGAAATGGCTTTAATGTTCCGCAATACTTATCACCCGGCTTTTTACAAACAATTGCATACTTATGTTCACAAGAGTTATCGGATGCATTTGGCGCTTGCTAACTGGAAACAATTATTGATGCATCCTGTAAAGAGCAATTTAAATACCATTAAAAAAGCGTTGTCAGGATTTTACTATGCCCCTGCGGCTTTAATTGAAAAAAGAAAATTATATCAACTGGAAAAAGTATAATGCATATCGTTTATACAAATAGAAATGAAAAACTGGCTGCCGCCGCCTTCTCGTCCCAGGCAATTGTTTTTGATCAATTATATGCTGAAAATAAAATCGTACAGTACAAAAGAGAACGGGTAAGGGCTCATTTAAGGAAATATATCCAGGCAGGAGATTGCGTGCTTGAATTGAATAGCGGCACAGGGCAGGATGCCATATGGCTTGCTCAACAAAATTGCCTGGTTCATGCCACAGACATTGCAAGCGGAATGCTTGAAGTATTGCAGGAGAAAATTGTGGAAGAAGGCCTCGAAAGTTTGGTAACCAGCGAATTGTGCTCTTTTACAGACTTGAAAAACTTACAACAAAAGGGCCCTTATGATATGATCTTCTCCAATTTTGCCGGATTAAATTGTACAGATAAACTGGATACCGTGCTTACTTCATTTTCTCCATTAATAAAATCAAAAGGGATTGTTACGCTGGTGCTATTACCCAAATTCTGCCTTTGGGAATTTTTACTCCTTTTTAAAGGGGAATTCAAAACGGCAACAAGACGATTCTTTAGCAGGAAGGGGAGAAGTGCCCGCGTGGAAAATACTTATTTTAAGTGCTGG
>NZ_JBMQQG010000190.1:0-9427 GCF_057362405.1 Ginsengibacter sp. | reverse complement strand
CGTTTCGTTAATCAAAAATTCTTTGACAGTATCACTTTCCTGAACATTTCTTCCCGCCAGTAATTTAATATTAAATAGTTCCAGGTAACTCGTATCGCCCCACCTTAACTGTACGCTTTCTTTGTTTTCATTAGCAGCGCCGGTATATTTTATATCAGTAAAGGCAGCGCCTTTATCAGCGGGAGTTAAAAAGCCCCTGCTTGCCATCTGCACCCCGGGAATTGATTTTATTTCATTCAACAACCGGGTGCGGTGACTGGCAACCGTATCCTGGCGTGGTACATCGAAGCTCAATATGGCATCTTTTCGGAAACCCATATCGGCATTTAAAGAATAATTAATTTGTTTGCTAACCATAACGGTAGCAATTACAAAAAACTGCGCAATCACAAATTGTGATACCGTAAGTGTCTTTCTTATCCAGGCATGCCTCGTTTCATTACTGCCCGTGAACGACTGGCTCTTTAAAACATTTACAGGCTTATATCCTGACAAAATAAATGCGGGGTATAAACCGGAAAGAACACTTACCAACAGAGCCAGTATAAATAAAAATAAAAAGATATAAGGTTGCTGAAACGGTTGAAATTGTAAGCCGGGCGGAATAAAGCCGGCAAATAAATTAAGCAGCAATGGAGCTAAGCAAAATGATATAAAGCAACCGGCGGCGGTTAATAAAAATGTTTCACTTAAAAACTGGAAGATGAGTTGTTTCCTGGAACCACCCATTGTTTTGCGGATACCAATTTCTTTGGCACGATGCGCAGCATTAGCCGTGGTAAGATTGATAAAATTGATGCAGGCAAGCAATAACAGAAAGGCGGCCACTGCAAACAATCCATACATCGTTGGCTTATGCGCAATTCGCTGATCGAAGTCGGCATATAAACTATTAAAATGAACATCGCTCAAAGGTTGCAGGTGAAACGCCATGGTATTAGCAGCGTCTTTATTAGCATCTTTATTGTATTTATTCATCAGCCCGTTTAATTGCCTTTCAGCACTTGCAGCGGTGGTGTTTTTTGCCAACTTTATATACAAGTGCGAGTAGCCCATCCAGTCGTTCCACGTGTTCATCATAAAATCCTGCTGCAGGTGCGTTTGAGAAATGGTAGCAAGTGAAATAAACTCAACTCCATTAAATGAAGTCCGTGCATTCAAATCTTTTACAACGCCTGAAACCGTTGCGGTAAAATCATCGTTGTATCTTATTTGTTTACCAACTACATCAGCAACACTGCCGGACGGAAAATATTGTCTAGCCCTGCTTTCGCTCAAAACCACATTAAATGGGTTTTTTAAAGACGATTCCGGTGAGCCAGCCAGCCAATGATATGGCAACAATGAAAAATATTGCGGGTTGGTAAAAACAATGCCCGGTTGCTTTTTAATGACTACCGGTTGCGATGATCCTTTTCTCTCGATACTCACCTTTGCAGTTGCATCACCCTGGAATTGCATTACCGGAACAGTGGCCTCAACGCCCGTGACTTCACTTTGTATGGCGGCGCCCAATGGTGCCATAACCGCAGCCGAATGCCCGTCGTTGCCATTAAATTTAAAGTCCATCACTACGCGGTAAATTCGCTGTGCACCTGTTTCAACTTTATCATAACCGAATTCAAATTGCACAATGAGGAAAATGATAAGCGATGCGCTTATACCGATTGATAACCCCAGCACATTAATGGCAGTAAATGCTTTGTTACGGGTAAAAACCTTAAAGGCCGTTTTAAAATAATTTTTAAACATATTTTATATTTTAGCGTTTAATCGTTTATGTTACCCCGTTATGTTTACTCGGTTCTCAGACTCTTCACAGGATTGGCTATTGCCGCTTTTATTGATTGAAAGCTGATCGTCAACAACGCGATCAACACAGCTGTAATACCTGCAATTAGAAATATCCACCAGTTAATTGAAATACGGTAGGCAAAATCGTGCAGCCAATTATTCATCACAAACCATGTAACAGGTACGGCAATAAAAAATGCAACAATTACCAGCAGCATAAAATCTTTTGCCAGCACATAAATAATGTTGCTCACCGGTGCTCCTAATACTTTTCGTATACCGATTTCTTTTGTGCGTTGTAATACATTGAAAGCTGATAAACTAAATAACCCAAAACATGCAATGATGATGGCAAGAACTGAAAATAATCCGAATACTTTACCAAACTGATCGTCGGCTTTATATTGCTCATTGTAACTATCGTCTAAAAAATAGTAACTGAAAGGATTTTGCGGAAAAAAATTATTCCAGGCTTTTTCAACGGATGCAACGGTTTGGTGTACATTACCTGTTTCAAATTTTACAGAATAATAATTATTAATCTCAGGCCTGGGAACAAACACCACCGGTAACATAGACCTATTCAAACCTAATTGATGATAGTTGGCAACAACACCGGTAATTTTGAATGTATCGTTATAATTATAGATCGCCTGGTTAATTGCTTTTCCCAGATCATCAATTCCCAGCAGCTTTACAGCTTCTTCACTCAGCACTACCGTCTTTTTATCATTGGGATTGTTTGGTTCAAAATTTCGGCCGGCTTTGAATTGCATTTTATAAGAAGAAAGAAAATCCGCATCGACGTATAATGTATACACCGTTACCGGATTTTTATCTTTTGAATTAACAAGAACGGCACCATTGGTCATGTAAATTTCTTTACCCATAACACCCGATGATGCGGCAATATTTTTAACACCGTTTATTCTCAATATTTCATTTTTAAAGGCCTGGTAAGATGTTGTGTAGGTACTGTCCTGCTTTTCACCGGGCCCGTTTAATATTAATGTTTGGCTGATATCGGCGCCCAACTTTTGATTCCGCATAAAATTTACCTGCTGGTAAATAATGATCGTTCCTGCAATCAAAATAATGGAAGTTGCAAACTGACCAATAATCAATCCCTTCCTGATCAACATTCCGCTGTTTGAATTTTTAAATAAACCTTTCAACACAGCAATTGGATGAAAGCCTGATAAAACAAACGCAGGATACAAACCAGACGCCAATGTTCCCGTAATAAATAAGCCAACGAAGCCAAACAAGTAGGGTGTTGTTAAGTAAAATCCTTTTTCAGAGGTGCTGCCAATAAGATGATTGAACGACGGTGTACAAATAAATGCAACGGATACCGCAATAATAACGGCGGCAAAATTTAATAAAAAACTTTCCGTTAAGAACTGCATCATCAAATTTTTTCTTAAAGCTCCCAACACTTTTCTTATCCCAACTTCTTTGGCCCTTTCCAAAGAACGTGCTGTTGCAAGATTGGTGTAATTGACCCAGGCAATGATGAGGATCAGGAATGCAATTAAAAAAAGAAACGACACAGATTTACCATCGCCATTTATACCTGCCTCTTCATTATAATGGGAATAAAGATGAATATCTTTTAAAGGCATTGAATAAAGATCCTCACGATTGTTGTGCGATTTGAAGTATTCATTATTCAAATATTTATCAGCGAATGCCACCAGTTTTGCATCCAGTTTTTTTTGATCAAAGCCCGGATATAACCGGAGGTAAACATAATAATCATACCAGCCCAGGGTTGTTTCGGGGTCTACGCCTTTTGGCCCGAGCCGTTTGATCATGTTTACAAAAGTTGGATAAGAAACCAGGTAGTCAAACGAAAGATGTGAGTTGGTGGGATAATCTTCGAATACGCCTGTCACGAGGTAACTATATTTATAACCGCCTTCCAAAACAGTTATTTGTTTGCCGACGGCTTCATGGCTTCCAAAATATTTTTTCGCAAGCGTTTCCGACAAAACAATCTTATCAGGCGCATCTAATAAAGTATTCTTATCTCCTTGAATAATATGTAACGTAAACATATTGAGAAAAGACTGTTCAGTATAGTAGCCTTTATTTTCAATCGCTTTAATACCTGCCTGTCCGGCAGGCAGGATTTTCTCTTCGTTAGAAAATACAATGCTGTTTTGTACAGGATCACTTCCCTGCCACGAAATTCTTGTATCAATTAAACGACAATAATTTTCAACTTCGGGTAAATCTTTTTTCAACAGGGGCGCTACTCCCGCGAATACGGTTGCAGATTGCATGGTAAGTTTTCCCTGGTCATGCAAATCGAGCCGAAGGCGAACAATATCATTTACATTTTTATTAAACCTGTCATAACTTTTTTGATAAGCTACATACTGAAAAATAAGCAGGCAACATGCTATACCAATTGCAAGCCCAACAATATTAAAAATAGTGTAGCCCTTTCTTTTTAAAATGTTCCTGATTGCAATCTGCAAATGATTTTTAAACATGTTCTTTTTTTTGCGTCAAAGAAAAACAAGAATATTTTGCATTTTACTATTCCGTTCTCAAACTCTTCACCGGGTTGGCAATTGCCGCTTTTATTGCCTGGAAGCTCACTGTTAATATCGTTACCACAAAGGCTCCGGCCCCTGAAATCACAAATACCCACCACGATATATCTGTTCGGTAATCATATTGAATGATCCACTGATGTAAATAATACCAGGCTAACGGTATGGCGATAAAACAAGAAATAATAACCAACAATGCAAACTCCTTCGATAGCATTTTCCATAAATTAAATACGGATGCGCCCAACACTTTGCGCACACCGATTTCTTTTTTGCGTTGTTCGGCAACAAATGATGCCAACCCAAACAATCCTAAGCATGAAATAAAAACAGCGAGGATGGTAAAGAAAGTTGCCAGGTCACCTATACGTTGTTCATCAGAAAATTTCTTTGCATAATCTTCATCGTTGAAAGTATAGTCGAATGGAGCGCCGGGATTGTATTTTTTAAATACAGCCTGTATTTTACTTAATGCACCTCGAACAGGAACGCCGGGCTTAATACTCACCGTTATTATATTCGCCCAATCGGGGTTATAGAAAAAAACAGTAGGCTTCACAGGTTCGTACGGCGATTCCATAATCATATCTTTTATCACGCCAATAACCTTATAGCTTTTATCATTGAACTGAATGGTTTGTCCCACAATATCCTGCTTCATGCCTACCTGCTTCACGGCAGATTCATTTAATATCATTGCCAGGCTATCGGTCGCAAAATCTTTGGAGAAGTCGCGACCCTCCTTTATTTTCCATCCAATGGTTTTACCAAAATCCCTTGTTACAGCAATGGTTCCAAAAACAGGAAGCGTATTAGGATCTTTGCCCTGCCAGTTAAACCCAATCTGGTTTGACCATACACCTGTTGTAGGACTTGAAGATTCAGCCATGTCGTCTACTACTCCCGTACTCAGTAAATCATTTCTTATGGCATCGTAGTGTCCATACAAATCAGGTGTTGACATATTAATAGAGATCAGCCCTTCACTCTTATAATTAACAGGCCTGTTTTTAGCATACTGAATTTGTTTGAAAACAATGATGGTGCCTATAATCAGCGCAATGGAAAAAGTGAATTGAATTACCACTAATATTTTGCGGGGCAACGAAGCAAATCTTCCGGCACGAAATGTTCCCTTCAATACTTTGATGGGTTCGAATTTGGAAAGGTAAAATGCCGGATAGCTACCCGAAACTACGCCTGTTATAAAAGTGAAAACCAAAATTAACGACCAAAAGATACCATTACTCCATGGCAGGCTGATATCTTTATCTGCCAGTTTATTAAACAATGGCATCAGCAGCATTACCAATAATAAAGCAAGTACCAGCGAAACGAATGCTACCAAAACAGATTCGCTCAGGAACTGGCTGATCAATTGCTTTCGCTCGGAACCTACCGTTTTGCGAATGCCGACTTCTTTAGCTCTTTTTTCGCTCCGTGCGGTTGATAGATTCATAAAGTTGATGCAGGCAAGCAGCAAAACAAAAACACCGATAATCGAAAACAGCCAGATAAATTGAATACGACCTCCTGTTGCTTTACCATTCTTAAACTCACTGTAAAGCCTCCACTTATCCATCGGCTGTAATACAAGTTCTTCCTTGCCGTCTGTAGCCGCATTCTTATGCACCATAGACGCCATCTTAATCTTCGCGGATACTTTATCAATATTTTCATTAGTGTTTACCTCTGCAAAAGCCTGCCACGAATGATTATTCCATTGTGTTGCTGCGTTTTTGAGCCAATCCTCTGTAGTTATATATTTTTTCCACGGCAGAAATAATTTTGAATCGTACAAGGTGGTATTGCGGGGGAAATCTTCAAAAACGCCGGCGACTTTAAAGTCCATTTTATTATCAAACTTTACTGTTTTATTAATAGGATCGGTATTACCAAACAATGCTTTTGCAATAGACGCACTTAAGAGCACCGAAGAAGGGTCACCGAGGGCATTGATATTACCCGCTTTCATCTTAAGCGAAAACATGGAAGGAAAATTCGCCTCCACCCACATACCCTGGCCCGTAATTTTCGTTTCTCCAACAACGAGCACATGGCCAAAATTCCAGGATGCCATAGATACATTTTTAAAGTCGCTGGCATATTTTGTCCTCAGTTCCTCACCCAGCGGCATAGCCACCGCCTGCCCGGTTTCCGCTTTATTTTTATCATCAAAAAATGTTGTCATTATTTGAGCAAGGTGCTTGTGATTGCTGTGATAATCATTGAAGGTAACCTCATCCCAAATCCATAATGCTATCAATAAGGCAACTGCCATTCCTGTTGCAAGCCCAAGAATATTAATAACAGAGTAAATTTTATTTTTAATAAGATTGCGCCAGGCAATTTTGAAATAGTTTTTGAACATGCGTGTTTTTATTTTTTTCGTTTAACCTATGTCGTTATCTACCTGATAAAATTTAAAATACTAACGGACTCAGGATCTGCGGCGATGTCTTCAGCACATTATCCTGCCTGCAGGCCCGGCACTTTTTCGTTCACTCAGTGCGTAACGATTTCGCAGGATTTGCTATTGCCGCTTTTACAGACTGAAAGCCAACTGCCATAAATGCAATACCAACAATCAGCGCAAAAGGCAACACAAAATATGTCCAGCGAAGATCAACGCGAAATGCATATCCCTGCAGCCAGTCAGACGTCATTAACCAGGCCAGTGGGGTTGCAATTAAAAAAGCGATCAGTAACAAAAAAACGAATTCGCGGTACAGTAAGTTTAAGATGGTACCAACGGAAGCTCCCAATACTTTTCGAATACCAATTTCCTTGGTGCGCTGGAGCGTTGTGAATGACGCCAGGCCAAATAAGCCAAGACAGGCAATGAAAATGGCAAGACATGTAAATAACATAAATACCTGGCCGAAACGTTGATCTGCTTTATACTGATCGTTAAAGTGATCATCAAGAAAGAAATATTCGAATGTATTGCCCGGAAAAAATTTATTCCATTCCGCCCTGGCCACTTCAATTACATGCTTTGCATTGGCTGCATCTACCCTTATGGAAACCGGCCCGTTAACACCACGGATTAAACGAAAGATCAATGCATCGTAATTCTCATGTAAAGATTGCTGGTGAAAATTTTCTGTTACCCCAATAATGGTATATCGCCTTCCCCAAAAATCAATTCGCTTGTTCACTGCCTCTTCCGGCTTATCAAAACCTAACAAGTCCACCGCCTTTCTCGTAAACATTACCGCACTGTCGTCGGAACCAAAATCTTTTGAGAACGTACGACCCGCAATTGTTTTCAGGCCGTAAGTTTTCATGTAATCATAATCAATCCCAATTACGCGGTATTGTTTCTGCTTTGATTCATCCTGGCCTACAAGCTTTATTCCACCGGCATTCCAGCCAACGGCTTCACCGGGTACATTTGTCGAAACTGTAACATCTCTTACGGAAGATTGACGGCTCATCTCTTCCTTAAATGCCGTCTTCCTTTGAAGAAAAGTAGAATCCGTACCAACTGTTGGTGGTGATATGACCAGTGTCTGGTCAATATTCACACCCAGGGATTGTTTACGCATAAATTGTATCTGTTTGTAAACAGTAACGGTTCCAACTAATAAAAACAGGGAGGCTGCAAATTGAAAAACAACCAAAGATTTTCGTAACCAGGCACCCTGCCCGGTGCCACTCATTTTTCCTTTTAATACATCTATAGGTTTAAACCCTGACAATACAAACGCGGGATAAAGACCTGAAAAAAAGACACCAACAACAAATAATGCAGCGAGATCAATCCAGAAATTTCCTGCCATGAATAATGATAGCGCCAATTCCTGCCCTGATAATTTATTAAAACCCGGTATAGCAAGCACGACAATTAATAATGCAATCACCAATGCTATACCATTTATTAATGCCGATTCCGCCAGAAACTGTACGACCAGTTGTCTTCGTTGCGAGCCGATTGCTTTGCGCACGCCCACCTCTCTTGCACGGGTTATCGCTCTTGCTGTGGCAAGGTTAATATAATTGACCCACGCGATTACAACAATAAAAAATGCAATTCCTAATAACAGGTAAACCGTTTTACCATCGCTGGTTTCACCCGGCTCCATCATATAGTGCGAATAAAGATGAATATCTTTTAAAGGTTGAAGATGGTAGGTGACAGCCGAATTATATTTCTTCATATCAGCGCCAACAAATTTATCAACGATTGGAGGAAATTTTTTTTCAACCTTCTTCGGATCAGCATCTTTTCTCAATTGCAGGTAAGTTAAGCAACCATCCCATTCCCACGCTGTTTCAGGACCGTTACCACTGGAATCACTATTCCATTTTACAAACGTTGCATACGAAAGAAGCACATCCGGTTTGATCTGCGTATTCTGAGGTGCATCCTGATAAACGGCAGTTATTACATAATTGCTGTTGCGATTCAGTTCTAATTGCTTACCAATAACATTCGTAGTTCCAAAAATCTTTTTTGCAGTGGTTGCTGAAATCGCTGCTTTAAAAGGTTCTCTTAATGCTGTATTCTTATCGCCTGCAATTAAAGGGTAAGTAAATATTTTAAAAAATGAAGCACTGGCAAAAAATACTTTTTCTATTTTTACCGGTTGATGCTGAACGTCGGCCGTAACCTTTCCGTTTTGAACGAGCTTCACGTAATCTTCAACTTCGGGTATAGCGTCCTTAAAGGCGTTACCCACGCCAAAAGCGCCTGCAGCCCATTGTGTGCTCAGCTTACCGTTATCATACCTGTCTTGCTGTACGCGGTAGATTTGGTTCCTATTCACCTGGAAATTTTCGTAACTCAATTGAAACGAAACATATTGCAAAATGATTAAACAGGTTGCAATGCCAATAGATAATCCAAGAATATTAATTGCTGAATAGGCTTTATGGCGTTTTACATTGCGCCAGGCGATTTTGAAATAGTTTCTAAACATAATAAGATAATTTATTCATAACATGTATGGGTAAATGATAATTCATTTAACGAAATTTATTTCATTCTACTTCCTTATTTTGTGGACCCAAACCCTGCTTACCTTCATATCTTCTGCGCCAAGAGCGGCCGCCCTAACATTCCT
>NZ_JBMQQG010000189.1:0-4512 GCF_057362405.1 Ginsengibacter sp. | reverse complement strand
TTATCGCCGTTAAAATATTCACGGGCACAAAGCAACCCTTCCATTAAATAAGAAGTTTCAACAACATCACCGCCATCATCTTTAGAACTAAATGGAATTGTTTTACCGGTTTCGCCATTTAACCAATGCGGAAAAATGCCGTGATATTTATCGGCCTTTAAAAGAAATTTCGTCAATTTGAGCAAGCGATTTACGGCCGTGTCTCTTGTAATCCAGTTCCGGCTAACGGCCACAATAATCGACATCACGCCAAAGCCCGTACCGCCTGTCGCTGCTACTTCCGGGCCGTAATCTGTTATATTGCTGCGCTCCCTGGCCATGCCACTTACCGGATCTGCAAAATCCCAGAAATATTTGAATGTTTGTTTTTGAACTAAGTCAAGCAATCCAGAATCAGAAAGATTCTTATCGATTACAAATGTTTTACCGGCAGGAATATTTTCAGTAACCCTCCTTTTCTTTTGCGCAAAAGAAAAATTAAAGACGAGTAAAAGTAGTGGTAGAAAATAGAGTTTCTTCATATGCAAACAAGCTTCATTAGTAATATAAAGATACAGGAAAAGGATGCTCACCTACTGCACCTGGTATGGGTGCATTGAACATATAATGGCTAAATAAAAACGACAGCGCGAAAAATTAGAATTTCAAGGCCGATGACTAAACGGCCTGACTATTGCGTAATAGAGCCAGGATGCGGTAAAGATCTTATGATAGAATATTTTCTATTGATCACTTATGGCATTTTGAATAAAAATTTCTTTTACTTTTTGCGGGCTGTTCACCTGGGCATAAAAGTCATCCAGATAACTGATAATGTCTTTTTTATTTTTCGAAGTAAGTAAATTAAAATTTTCTATCAAACCATATATATTATCCTTTTGCTTTTTAAAAATATTGAATGCTTCATCTAATTCTTCCATGCTTCGCGGAAGGCCGCGGTATACTCTTTGCCGGACATTTTCGATACCAAGTTTTTCATCAGGGATTGCATAAGGCGTATTTACAAACCCCGAATAGTCAAAATCGTATGGCACTACATAAGGCCGTGCTAACGAATCTTTCCGTGAAATAATGTACCTGGTATTGTGATTAACTGCAACTCCCCAGTCTGTATTACCAATCATATATTCGAATATAGCCATAATGGTCATCTGCTTGCGGTCCGCTTCGGCTGCGGATAACTGCCGGTGTTTCCAATTGCGACAACCATTTCTTTTAGCCATGTCTTTTATATCTTCTGTAAGGAATGCATGTTCTGAAATTGATTTCTTTTTCCCGGCGCTATCAACAAAAGTCAAGTTCATCAGTCTCACGCGAAAACTCATGTCAGTAAGCAAATTATATATCCTGTAAATGAGATACTCTTTTAATAAATATTGATCGAACTCGCCGTAAGTTTGGCACCCACTTGTTAACTTCAGAGAACCTAATGCAGAAAATCCGGAATCTTTTTCATTTTTAAAATTAATCTCAAGTGGTGGCACAAAGCAGAGTGCCTTCCTGGAGTGTCCCCTGAACGTAAACATAACGGGATTTTTTGAAATGATGCCTCCCGGCAAGGTGGTTGTGAAAATCCCACCAAACTCCTCTCCTTCTTTTTTGCGCCCGAGCATTTTGCCCATGTTAGTTGTGATCGTTGCGTCTAAAATTGATGTGTCGCTAAAAAACTGATGCTTATCTACCAAGAAAGATTGAGCCTTCACCAGGCTGCCCGGTAAAAAACATACCAGGAACAGAAACGATAAACCCGCTTTCATAATATTATGTTTATATATTGAAAAAATCTAAAATATTCGTTAGGATATTGCAGCAGGTGTTTTTTCGTTTGGTTAAAAAAGTAATGCGTGGTCCAAAATTAAAACCTATAACGCCCAGGTGTAATCGAAATGTTTTATTTTGATGCTTCTTCGATTACATGCCCAACGGAACCACTTGGCATTTGTATATGAAGCATTGCTGCAATTGTCGGAGCAATATCCGTCATATAAAATTCTTTGTTTGTTTTGCCAGGATGAATATTCCATCCATACCATAACAATGGAATGTGAGAATCATAGGGATTCCATACACCATGCGTAGTGCCACCCCTGCCCTGCCCACCAATATATTGCGGCTGCAGAATAACCTGGATATCGCCACTCCGCGGCGGATAGTATCCATTTGCAACGGCTTTCTTAATTTCTGAATTCAGGGTCACTTCACTTAATCCATCCATTGCAAAAGCTCTTAAGATACCAGGCTGCAGCATTAAAAAATTTACTACTTCTCTATAGACAGCGTCTTTATCGATACGTTGCGTGGCCATAAGATTTCTATCAAGAAATACCTGGTAATTAAACATGCCGATTACCAGTTTGTCTGTCTTAAATTTTTCCTTTAGTAAAGCATTGAGCCCGTCTACGATTGCCTGATCATCTACATTCCCTGCAGGAATTTTATGCGATTTTAAAAATTCAGGAACCTGTGCCACGCCATGGTCAGCGGAAAGAAATACAAGATATTCGCCTTTGCCAACTTGTTTGTCGAGGAATTGAAAGAAAGCTCCCAAATCTTTATCCAGCCTTAAATAATCATCTTCCTGCTCTACTGAATTGGGGCCAAAAGTATGCCCGATGTAATCGGGAGTCGAAAAGCTGACGGTAAGTAAATCTGTCGCTGTGCCTGTTCCCAGCTGCTCACCCATTATAGCCGCTTCACTCATTTCTACTGTAAGTGTATTTCCAAACGGAGTTACAGGAAGTATCCCGTAATTTTTACCAATAAACTGTTTTAAATTATAGGGGAAGCCTTTTACTGTTACGCCGAAAGGCCTGGATTCATAGGTCTCTTCATCGGGAGCGCTTTGCGTATAAGTGTTCAGGGGATAGAGTGTATTCCAGTCCTGGGCAAAATAACCGTCCACCATTTTTTTTGCATTCAGATCTTTTACCCATTGCGGTAACTCTTTCATATAATATGACGATGTGATCCAGTCACCCGTTGTATGATCGTACCAATAGGCACCATTAGCGCTATGACCGGCGGGTAAAATAGCAGCCCGGTCTTTTAATGCAATTCCGATTACCTTTCCACGAAAGTTAGTAGCAAGATGAAGTTCGTCTCCTATTGTAGTTACCAATAAATTATGCGGACTCATTTTCCCTTCACCTGAATTACTGCCCACGGTTGTTGCATTATCATCATCGGTGCAATAAACCTGCTTTGATAAATCGTAGTCCCACCAATCGTTACCGGTGATTCCATCAATTGCCGGGACAGAACCGGTGTAAATGCTTGAATGGCCACACGCAGTTACCGTAGGTATATATGGAATAAAAGTATTTTCACAGGAAAAGCCCTGGTTCAATAATCGCTTAAAGCCCCCATCTTCCTGGTACCGATCATAGTAACGATACAAAAAATCCCATCGCATCTGGTCAACTACAATGCCGACTACAAGTTTTGGCCGTTTTATTACACTTTGACATTTGCCATAATTTGCGATCTGGCAAACAATAAGAATGAGAAGGATTTTACGCATGGAGAATTAGATAATGTTGACAGAAACGAAGGACAGGAATTGCATACTTCAAATTACGTTAAATATGGAAATTGATGAAAATTAAATATTGTTGCCAAATGAATTATTCAATGGACAGAATTTGAATTAAAAGGAGACTAGCAGTCTGCTGCAAGATCTAAACGTGCCAAAGCATTTGTTCAATCCTTGTGATGGTGTTTATGCTTATGCTTGTGGTGTTTCTCGTCTATCACCTCTTCGTTAAGCACCAGTTTAGCAACTCCCGCTGAAGGCATATTTTCCAGGTCTTCGATAAGTCCCTGATCAGAAAGGTCAAGTGTATGAGAATTTTCCCAGTCGTAATGTGCAATTTTTTGAAGCCTCTCAATTACCTCAGCATCATGTACTTCTATTGCAAGCTCGCGCCGGTGATCAAAACTGCCCGGCGTAAGATTAATGGAGCCAATAATTGCACGGCAACCATCAGCCAGCAACATTTTACCATGCAGCTTCAGGAACTTCAGTTTGTGTATTTTAATGCCAACATCATCCATTATGCGTAAGCCGCCAACGCCTTCTAAAAGCTTGTCCATTTTGAGGGTGTGAGGCGGACGGGCCATCACGTGCACCTTTACACCACGACTCGCAGCATGCACCAGTCGCTCAATTATTACCAGATCCTGGAATCTTTCGTTTTGGACAAACAAGGTATGTTTAGCTTCATCAATAAATTTGGCAATTCTTGTACGGCCATTGTTGCTGCACCAAATGAGATTCATATTTTCTCCCGGGTCAAAACTTTGCCGATGCCAATCTGCCTCAAAACACAAAATAATTTCTTTCACTTCGTGAGGATGATAAGTGATGATAGCATAGTCCCGTGTTTCTGTTAGATTTTTGGTTTCCCAGTTAAGTGATTTTATGAAAGCCATGCGATCATCAATCACCATCGATTTTTCGTGAGTAATGGTAAATTCCGGGCTTGTGTCACGCACTTCAATGCCAGCTTCTTC
>NZ_JBMQQG010000188.1:0-48754 GCF_057362405.1 Ginsengibacter sp. | reverse complement strand
CCGGATAACGCTTGCACCCTCCGTATTACCGCGGCTGCTGGCACGGAGTTAGCCGGTGCTTATTCCTCTGGTACCGTCAACCACATAAGAATATATGGATTTCTTCCCAGATAAAAGGAGTTTACAACCCAGAGGGCCTTAATCCTCCACGCGGCATGGCTGGTTCAGACTTGCGTCCATTGACCAATATTCCTTACTGCTGCCTCCCGTAGGAGTCGGACCCGTGTCTCAGTGCCCGTGTGACTGGTCGTGCTCTCACACCAGTTACTGATCGAAGGCTTGGTGGGCCGTTACCCCGCCAACTACCTAATCAGGCGCACGCCCATCTTTAACCGCCGGAGCTATAATATTAATAAGATGCCTTATCAATATGTTACGGAGTATTAATCCCTCTTTCGAGGGGCTATTCTCCAGTTAAAGGAAGGTTGCGTACGTGTTCCGCACCCGTTTGCCGGTCGCCAGCATGTATTGCTACACCTGCTGCCCCACGACTTGCATGTATTAAGCCTGCCGCTAGCGTTCATCCTGAGCCAGGATCAAACTCTCCATTGTAAATGTTGTTTGATCTGACTATAAATTTTCTCATCGAAAATCAACGTCAAAATTCTAATTTGTTACGCTAAACTTTACCTTGTAGAATTTAAAAAATTCTGTGCTGTTACTTCCAAACTTTCAAAGATCTTTTGGCCTTTTTTTGACCACCCATTTTTATTTGGGAGTGCAAAAGTAAGAGCCTTTATTTTACCCACCAAATCTTTCTGTAAAAAATTAGAAATATGTTGGTGATTGATGGTATTTTTTAGAGAAGAACTTTTGCCTTTTTTCAAAAGCGGACCGCAAAGATAGTATGCGATATTGTTTGCTGCAAAATTATTTTAAAGAAATTCTGTTTACATCAACAAAACACAGTAACGACGACAGTTGCAGCAATAATTTTTTTTCAACTTGCCTCAATAAAAAGACGAAAGACGAATCATTTGAAACAAAAAAACTAAAACAACGGATACTTTACCGCTACTCAAAAAAGTGCATACGAGGCAATAGAAAAATCTGCATTATTCATCTTGTGGCTTTCTATGATTGCAATAAATTCCTTCAAGGAGATTTTGATGAGGCAGTTTTAAGCATTGTACCAACCGGCTTCCTTTGCAGCTACCGTTCTAAGGCCAGCATGAGCTCATACCTGCTAATATAAGCATCTTTTCAATACGGCACAAGGTACTATCGTCAACACACAAAGCCAGGCAACCAAACTTTGCGCCAACGCAACTCCCTGTATACCTGGACGAAGATGAGGAGGATGCTTTCATAGTTTCTTTGCAGTGTCAAAACTGGTATTGTCTGAGCATCCGCCAGGTCCATCCAATATAGTGCCTTTTACCCCGGTCGGAGAAGTGAGAGCATATACGACAGCGTTATCTCCGGGATTGGAATCTCCCTGAAAGTGGTAAGCTTCATCTAAATGAAATTCTTCTTCGTATAGCCGCACATCAAGGTTGCTGCAGTAGAGGCAATTTGATTGCGGTCCAAAGTCTGCGTCATAACCTCTTTTTTTAAGGTCATCCAAAGCGTCTACGGGTGATTGATAGTTTTTCATAATGATTGTATTTTTTGATTTTTTAATTGAGTTTATATTTCTTCGGGCAGTTCGGATTCTGTAATGAGTTCTGCTGCCATCCGGTTACGACGCTTTCTTCCATATACAGTAATGGCTGCTCTTTCATTCGAATGGCATCATCAAGAAACTCGCTGCCTTCATTCGTATTATGTTCTTGATTTTGGAGCGGAACGAGTATATGTTTACCTGCTTCGCTTTCTGCATTTTTTGCTGAATGGTATATGAAGAAAAGGTTCATGATGTTTGAATTTGATACATGAATGATTTGTTTTTGCAAGCGATGAAATTTTGATCTGCTACCTGTTGACTTGCCGTGTTGTTGACCGGTTTTCGTAAGGACCACATACGCCGGCGTAGGGATATCCTGGTGCACGAACAGGTGGAAAGTGCATTCCCGTTACAACTGCCCCGGCAAGCTGTCACCCGTCATCTTCGTTCCAACAGGTGGCAGATCATTTGCCGTCAGGCTTTTTGTAATTGATTATCCCACCATTTTTCAAAGTTGATGGCTCCCAACTCTGCCTGCCCGGCCGGTACCAATGCGGTATGCGTAATGGCTCCGCCGTAGTAGGTTGGTTTGTTATTAGCTACCACTTTGCGTGGGTCTTCTGAATGTTGCAGGTAGCGGGCAACAAATTCATACATCCCTAAACGTTCCGGCCCTGCTATTTCTACCCTGCCATTCAGGGGGGCGGCGAGAGCATACTTTGCTACAAAAGCGGCTACATCATCTGCAGCAATTGGCTGAAATTGTACATCCGACAGATGAACTTCGTTTCCCTCGGTAGCCTGGTCGGCAATGCCTTTCAGGAATTCTAAAAATTGTGTGCTGCGGATAATGGTGTAAGGAACGCCTGATTGTTTAATAAGGTCTTCCTGAACTTTTTTTGCACGCATGTAGCCAATATTTCGCATGACGTCTACCCCAACAATGGAAAGTGCGACATGATGTTTTACGCCGGCATTGATCTCCGCTGCCAACAGGTTGTGACCTGCAGTCTGGAAAAATTCCATAACTGCTTTGTCTTCGAACGATGGTGAATTGGCGAGGTCAATAACGATATCCGTGCCCCTCATAGCTTCTGCTAATCCTTCCCCCGTAATAGTATTGATACCCGTGGCCGGAGAGGCGGCGATTACCTGGTTACCTGAACGACGAAGCAGGTTAACTACTTTTGCTCCAATGAGGCCAGAGCCTCCGATTACTACGATCTTCATAATTTGATTTTTTAATTGTGATAGTGTTTGCCCAATATAGGCCAACCAAATGCCAATTGATCAAATTATTGAAAATCAGTACTATACCCGTGAACAGCATAGTTATTTTTCACTGTATTTCGTGAATGCACTTCTTATTTCACTTTATAAAGGGAGAATGCAAAGCCTTGTGAGATTAATTATCAGGCAAAATAATCGCTCTTGCTGATGCGTAACTTTTTCATTTTGGAATGCAAAGTATTGCCGGGGATTTTCAATACTTCAGCAGCGCTGCCGGTGCCTGAAATTTTGCCGGCACAACGTTTCAATGTTTCAATAATATGACCGCGTTCAACTTCTTCCAGCGAACGGTTTAAAAGATACGCCTGCTCTTGTTTTTGCGTATCGGTATTCTCGGGTATATGTACATCATCTAATACATCATTAGTTGTCAATAATATGCTGCGTTCTATTAAATGCTCCAACTCTCTTATATTACCGGGCCAGGTATAGCTGCGCAACTGTTGTATAACTTTTGGTACCACCTTTTTGATTTTGCGACCGGTATTCCTGCCATATTTCTGTACAAAAAAATGAGTAAGTGGTTCAATGTCTTCTGAACGATCACGAAGAGGTGGCAGGATGATAGGAAATACATTCAGCCGGAAATAAAGATCCGCACGAAAACGTCCGGCCTTTACTTCATCTTCCAGGTTGCGATTGGTGGCAACAATTAACCGCACATCTATCTTTATAGTTTGTCTACCTCCCAGCCGTTCCAGTTCACGTTCTTGTATTATACGCAACAACTTTGACTGTGCCTCAAGTGGCAGTTCTCCAATTTCATCAAGGAACAAAGAGCTATGGTTGGCTAATTCAAATTTACCTATGCGCCGGTCAATGGCCCCGGTAAATGCGCCACGTTCATGGCCGAACAATTCACTTTCGATAAGATTTGCCGGTAATGCTGCACAGTTAACCTTCACCATCACCTTGTCTTTACGGGGCGATGCATTGTGGATAGCCCTCGCGATGAGTTCTTTACCTGTGCCGGTTTCGCCCAATACCAACACAGTTGTAGTTGAATCTGCCACCAGGGATATCAGCCGGTATACTTTTTGCATTGCGTCGCCATCACCAATAATTTCCGAGAAATTATAAATGGTCCTGATCTGCTCTTTCAGGTAATCATTTTCTACCTCCAGTTGCTTTTTATAAGCCAGTAGTTTTTCATTAGCCTGTATGTTAGCGATGGCAATAGATATCTGGGCACATATACCTTTTAGCATTAATTGGCTCAGGCGGTTTGCCAGCATCCAGATGGTACCGATATTTTTTTTGCCCACCCGCATAGGCAGGCCGTACATATTTTTCAGGCCGGTTGTTTTCCACAGTTTGGCATATGCATTGCCACTTTTTAATTCTTCTTCCACATTAAATACCATTCCATCCTCACTTGCCAACACCTGCGCTGTATAAGGTTCTTCGATAGTGATCCGGTTGGCGGACATTTTATCAAAATCCGCTTTTGCCTGTGCAAACAAAGTCCTGTCAAACATAAATGTGTTCATATGCAAGCCATCATCATCTACAACCCGGATCATGGCGAGTTGAGTATGCATGGTTTTGTCTATTACTTTCATAATAGCGGCCTCAAGCTCCTGCTTTGTTCTTACCTGTGTAATATCATTACTGAAATCCAGCAGGAAGGCCTGCTCCTCCTGTTTTTTATGAATTTGCTCGTTGGCCATTATATTAGCCATGGCGATGGATATTTGTGCACAAATACCTTGTAACAACGGCACATTGATCTCTTCTATATCGAGGAACAAAATTCCATGATTCGTTTCCCCGTTGCGCAAGCGGATACCTAAAAAGTTTTTGAATCCCATTGTTTTCCAATTCTGCAAATAGGGTGAGGTGATGCCGCGTTGAATTTCTCTCTCTACATTAAACAATAATGGAATGGAGCTATTCAGTACACGGTTCTGTACCCCGTCATTGATGGGATAGCTGGCTTTCTCCAGGGCACTAACTATCTTTTGATCATGCTGCTGTACACCGAGATCGTAAACATAAGGACTCATTGTCGTATTATCTTCATTGATCCTGCGAATGACGTAGCCGCTCTTTTGATTTAATTTTCCTATTGCGGCGCGAACGGCTCGGGCAAGGTCCTCTTTGGTTCTTACCGTTGCGATGTCGCTGCTAAAATCAAGAAGGAATGATTTTTCTTTTTCCTTATTAAGCACCTCCTCATTTTTGATAATATTGGATACGGCGCTCGATAACAGGGGGGCAATCCCCTTCATAATACTTCTGAATTCGTTGATGAAACCGCCCGGCATATCGGTATAAGTATGTATAAAGCCCATTGGCTTACCTTCTTTCATCAGCCGGGTCATTAGAATTTCTCTCACGCCTTTTTCATAATTAACGCGGAGAAAAGCAGGGCTTTGCGGCTTGTCCATTATTTCTTCCAGTATAAAAGATACAGGTTCATCTGCATGCAACACTGCCTGTGCAAAGGGTTCGTTTAGGGGAAAACGAGATTGTACCATTTCTGCATATCTTTCATGCGAACGGATGGGAGAACCGTCGTTATCCAACAAAAAGGGAACATAGGTTTCGTCTTTGTAATCAATCAACGTAACGATCGTATGGGTAATGTGAAATAGTCCTTTGATCCGTTGTTTAAATAGAAGGATAAGGTCATTCTTTTCCCTTACCCTGGTAATGTCATTGCTTAAAGCAAGAAGGATATCTTTTTCTTTTTTGTAAGCATCAAGTTGCCCGGGGAGTGAATTTATACTTTGATCCGGCGGGCCTGGCAGCTTCTGCCTTTTCTTATTTTCTAAGTTTTCGGTTTTTTTCAAGTGAGATTATAAATCGCTCACAAACATACAAAGAATTGGAGGATAAAGGTGTGATAGAGGAACCCTTAAGCGGCTAAGAAGGATACGACGTCATGCACCATTTGTGTCGTTACAAGCCGGAATTATGAGAATTTATATTTACGGCTCATACGTGCTAATATAAGCATCTCTTCAATACGACACGACTTGTCCCGTTCTACGGGAAGTATTGCTAACGCACTTGGCTAGACGACAAAACTAAAGGCCAACGCAACTTTCTTTATGACACAACCAAGAGAGTGGTGATACCTTGCGCCATGATGGGGGCTAAGTTTATGCTGATGATAGGATGCGCTTGCACCAACAGTGGGAAATACAACCTTCTAAATACTGGACGAAGAAGGGAACTGATATGAGTAAAAATTATTCAAACTATATTTACTGTTCTTACCTTTAACAAAAACTTTTTAGCCATGATGTTAAAAAATGACAATCTCGGAAAACTTTTCCTTCGTATTGCTGTGGCAGTAATCATTCTGTTTCACGGATGGTTTAAATTGACACATGGCGTAGGATGGATACAAAGTATGCTAGGAGGAATGGGCTTTCTGGCCTACGGCATAACAGATTTCCTGACGGTGAAGATAAAAAAGAACAAACCAATTCTAGAATACACATAGCTACTGCTATAGGGGCCGGTACATCAAATCCTTGGGGAAAATGAGTGATGGCTTTTTAAACTTTAAAAAAGAAGCTGTTGATATTAATAAACACTATGAGAAGTTAACGTTTATAGAAGTCGAAGGTGGAGCGCCATATATTGCTGGGGAACTAGAATTAAAGGATGAGGGAGGTATATTAATTGATAGTTACTTTATACGAATACTGCCAACGCCTAATTATCCACTTCGCTTTCCTCACGTGTTTGAAACAAACGGAAGAATTCCCATTAATATCGACTGGCATGTATTTCATGATGGGCATTGTTGCGTAAAAGCTATTCCTGAAGAAATATCTATTTGCAGGCAAGGCATAACTCTCCTGCAGTTTATAGCAACTCAACTCATTCCTTACTTTTTTAATCAGAAGTACAGAGAACTTCATGGCTTTTTTTTACATGAGCGCTCACATAACATTGAGGGAAATATTGAGTTTTTTAACGATCTATTTAAGACTGATAATTTAGATATAATTGCAAGAGGTTTACTTTTTATCAAAGAACGGAGTGAGCCTAATCGAGTACAAAAATGTTTTTGTGGAAATGGAGCTAAGTATAGGAATTGTCATAAGGTTGCATATAGATTATTAAGCACATTTTCCGATGAAGAACTATATGATTATTTAAAATTAATTATGTATTATAATGCTACATTGAAGCCAACCTCTTTTTAAGTATTTCTATTAGAGATTCAAATATATTGAATTAACAATAAAATATTAAAGCTGGAGTTACATACGAATTATGGGGCTATGATTCTAATTGTGAGATTACCCCTTCCTTCCCTTCGATATACTCAGGGTAAACTTGCTCAGGATAAACTAGCAGGGAGTCTCTAAAACTTTAAAGGGTATTCGTGTGCCCCGCAATGGCGTAACGATGGCGACAATAGTAATCCCGCACTATTTGCTTATGTCCATTTACGATATGTTGCCGCTATGTATTCGATATGTATCCGATCTATAGGAGCGAACTGATTACGTAATAAATAAGCTTTCTTTTCGTTTATTGATATAAGCAATTATTATAAAATCAGTTGGCAATCTATTGACCAATCAATCTAAACAATAACTATGGCACGAATTATTAACGGCATTAATGGCGGCTTCACCGGCAAGGTGGGCACCGTAACCGGCTATATAAGAAATGGTGGAAGCTTTATGCGCAGCAGAACCAGGAGAAAAGATACCGTTACAAGTGAAAAGAGGGCGGTGCAACAGCAAAAAATAAAAGTTTGTAATGAATTTACGAAACCATTTTCCGGCTCAGGCTTTTTTAATACCAGCTTCCCCCCAAACGGAGCTACCAGCACCGGCTACAACAGGGCTACCAGCGCCATCATGAACCGGGCAATTGTAAAAGAACCTGCAGTATCGCTGCAGTACCCGTTGATCCTGGTCTCTATGGGTATGTTGCCAGGCGCCGTGTATGCGTCTGCGTTAGCTAACGATGATGGTGATGTAGTATTTAGCTGGGTTGATAATACCGGGACCGGCACCGCTAAAGAGGAAGATAAAGTATTGATGGTTGCTTATTTTCCGGAAAGCAAAGAAGCCATGTATGAAATAAGCGCCTTCATAAGAAAAGACGGCAAGGCTATGCTGCCAATGAAATCAATGAAGGGCAATGCGGAAACATGGATAGGCTTCGTAAGCGCCAATGAAACGCTTGCTGCAGATAGTGTATATACGGGAAGGATAATTTTATAAACCCGGGAATTATTTTTTAAAAATATTTTGCTGCAGCGATGTAAACATTAAAAACCGGGATACTTTACTTCCACTAAAAAAAGTGCGTGTGAAGGAACAGAAAAATTGGCATTGTGCACATTTTTGCTTTCTACGATAGTAATAAATTCATCCATGGAGATTTTCCCGGTGCCTGCCTTAAGCATGGTACCCACCAGGCCCTTCACCATTCCGCGTAAAAAACGATTGGCTGCCACATTATATATTAAAAGATCATTTTCGAATATCCATTCACTTTTGAAAATTGAACAGAAAAAATTATTCACCTGGGTGTTTTTTTTGGAGAATGAGGTAAAATCCTTTGTATGTAGGATAATGGCTGCTGCCTTTTGCAGTTTTTCAAAATCAAGGGTATAGGGATAGAAGTAAGCCCTGTCGTTGTAAAACGGATTTTTCTTACGGCAGATATAATATTTATACTCACGGCTTATGGCATCGAAACGGCAATGAAGCCCTTCATCCACTTCCATAATATTCTTAATAACAATATCTTCATCCAACATAGAATTTAAAGAATAAAGGATCTTCTGCATGGCAGTTTCGCTGTTGCCATTTTCATTAAATAAATCTACGTCTGTGTCAAAATGAAAATAGTTCTGTAAAGCATGAACCCCTGCATCTGTTCGCGAAGCACCGGTAAGTTGAAATGGTTTGCCGAATTTGATTGCCAGGGCTTTTTCTACTTCTGATTGTATAGTGATTCCATTCTTTTGCACCTGGAAACCCGAATACCTGGTGCCTTTGTACGCAACTTCAATAAAATATCGTGGCATGTAAAGCGATGGATTATTTATGAATCATAGCCTTAAACCTGTTAATGTAATAGCTGTCGGTTAACTGGGACTGAAGTGTTATGTATTGATTAGAATCTGAAACAAATGCGTATGCCTCATCGAAAAACTTATATTTTCCTTCGTCAGTAAGAAATAAAAACGATAGGTTTTTAATCTGCTCTGTACTAAAGCATTTGGAATGAAACACTTTCTTCGCAGCCTTGATCATGTTATCATCAGAACTTTCGGATGCCATTTTTTTACGCAATTTTAAAAAGTCTCCATTATCGGCAAATGCTTTGCAATCAGAATTAGTTGCAGATGATTTAACCACTTCGGGCAATACTTCGAAGCTTGCATTTTTTGTCTCTGCGGGTTTTATAGCTTCTTTTGTTGTTGAATCCTGCTGAATAAATGAGGGTGGCGGTGGTTTTACTTCATCCGCCTGCTGCTTAATTTCTTCGTCCTTTTTCACCAAATTGCTATCGTTATTTCCCACGGGATTTTTGTTTTCAGATACTAAAGGTGGCACAGGCGCAGTTGTATCAGAATCAATCTTTGTAGCACTTGCGGACTTGTTTACCAATGCCGTGTCTTTCGTCCCAACGCTATCATTCATCGCGGTACTCTTTTTAAGATCAGACGTATCCCTAATAAGAGTAGTGTCCTCACGCGGAGATTCGATGGGCTTTTGGGTAAGATCAACTGTTTTAGGCGTTTCATTTTTTGCCATTTCTTTTTCCGCCGGAATAAAAATTCTTATCGTATCATTTCCATTTTCAAAAGGATCTATATACACCATTTCCATTCCGTCTTTATTCTTCTCACTTAAAAGCTTTTTTGCAGGGGAAAGTGAGATCGGTTGGGGTTCAATAACTGCAGCGACGGAATCTTTTTTGGTTGGAGAAACTACTTCTTTTGTTGGTTCTTCTTTTGGTTCGTTTCGCTGCAGAATAGATGAATCTTTTACAACATTTGCCAGCATCTTCGCAAACGGGTCGCTTTGGAGATTTTTCGCAACGGTATCCGGGGCATTGGTACCTCCACCCATTACAATGCCAAATGATTGCATATTAAACAGCCCCCATCCTTTTTCACCAAAATTCTTTAATAAGAACCCCTCGTTTTTTTTATCCACAACAATTTGGAAATCTTCTTCGGGGAATTCTTTTTTAGGAAAGCCAACACTCAGTTTATAATTACCATCAGTCAATTTTGGGATGATCAGATAACCCGCTGCCGAAGAGCTCACCACTTGTTTATCCATTTTAACGTAAAAGGGCTGGCCATTTTCTGTTTGTAAATAAACAAAATGAACTTGTTGGGCTTTAACAAAAAGCGACGAGTTGACAATAAAAACTAATAAAAGAATCCGTTTTAAAGTAGTGATAACCATATTCAGCAAATCTATTTAATAAAACAACAAATTTTGCCATCTATCCAAATTTTGATTTCTTTTTACAATATCAATTTACTTTTGCCGCCACTAAAAATTCAATATGAAAAAACTTTTGTTTGCTATTGTATTGGCCGGCTCTTTTGTAACTGCCATGTCACAGGATGATGATCAACCACAGGATACCGCATGGAAACATTTATACAGAGCTACCGCCACACGCATTAACGATCTTGTGCATACGAAGCTTGATGTTAGCTTTGATTATGATAAGGCCTGGATGTACGGAAAAGAATGGGTTACCCTACATCCGCATTTTTACCCAACCGATTCCTTAACCTTGGATGCGAAGGGAATGGAAATTAAAGAAATTGCTTTAATGAAAGGCAATTCGAAAGTCCCGCTAAAATATTCTTATGACAGCCTGCAACTAAAAATTACACTCGATAAAACATATAAGGCAGGCGAGAACTACACTATTTATATTAATTATGTCTCAAGGCCAAATGAACTGAAAGAACAAGGCAGCGAAGCGATTACTGATGCGAAGGGTTTATATTTTATTAATCCAAAAGGGGAGGATAAAAACAAGCCCATTGAAATCTGGACACAGGGCGAAACGGAATCCAACAGCGCCTGGTTTCCCACAATAGATAAACCCAACCAGAAAACAACCGAGGAAATCTCAATGACTGTTCCATCAAAATATGTGACGTTAAGTAATGGCCTGCTTAAGAGTCAAAAGAAAAATGCGGATGGAACGCGAACGGATTATTGGAGAATGGATTTGCCGCACGCCCCTTACTTGTTCTTTATGGGAGTTGGTGATTATGTAATTGTAAAAGATCATTATAAAACTTTACCGGTTGACTATTATGTTGAAAAAGAATATGCACCTTTCGCTAAAAAAATATTTGGAGAAACACCTGCGATGATCGGCTTTTATGAAAAAATAACGGGTGTGCCTTTCGCATGGCCAAAATACGACCAGATAGTTGGAAGAGATTATGTAAGCGGCGCTATGGAGAACACAACTGCTACTTTGCACCAGGAAAGTGCGTACCAAAATGGAAGACAACTGATAGACGGCAACAGGTGGGAAGAAACTATAGCTCATGAATTATTTCATCAATGGTTTGGCGATTTGGTAACTACTGAAAGCTGGAGCAACATAACTTTAAATGAATCTTTTGCCGATTATAGTGAAACACTTTGGGATACCTACCGGCATGGTGTAGACGCAGGAGATGCGCATATAGAAGAAAACAGGGAAACCTACCTCCGCAATCCTGCTGATGAATTAAAAGACCTGGTAAGGTTTTATTACCAGGACAAGGAAGATGTTTTCGACCAGGTCAGCTACCCTAAAGGAGGCGCCATATTACACATGCTGCATAATTATGTTGGCGATAGTGCCTTTTTCAAATCACTACATCTTTATTTAAATACCTATAAATTCAAAAGTGCCGAAGTACCGGAATTAAGGCTCGCTTTTGAAGCAGTCACCGGCCAGGATTTAAACTGGTTCTTTAATGAATGGTATTACGGTAACGGACAACCAGACATTACGATCAACTATGATTATAACAATAAAGCGGAAAGAGTAATTATTGATCAAACTCAAACTAACAGCGGCATTTTTAAATTTCCATTAGCAATAGATGTGTACAGCAGCGGAACAAATAAAACGAGATACAAAGTTTGGGTGCAGGATAAATCAGATACATTTTATTTCCCAAGCGACAACAAGCCCTCATTGGTAAATGTGGATGCAGATAAAGTTTTGCTTTGCAAAAAAACGGATAATAAGACAGCCGATGAATTTGAACAGCAATACAAATATGCCGGCAACTACATGGACCGTAAAGAGGCTTTGGAATATTTTGCAGACAATAAACTAAGCAACCTGGCAATAGGCCTTAATGATAAATATCATGGATTGAGATTATATACCTTACAAAAAATAGACCAGGCGAAAAGCTCTAGTGTGCCTGCTGTTTTAAGTGTGATAGAACAAATTGCAGATAAGGATCCCAACAAATTAGTTCAGGCCAAAGCACTTGAGATATTGGTAAAACTCAACGATAAAAAATATGAACCATTATTTACAAAATACGTAAATGATTCATCTTATTCAGTTTCAGGTGCGGCACTTGACGGACTAACCAAACTTGAACCTGAGCAAGCCTATAACCTCGCAAAAAAATATAGTAATGATGCAAAAGGAAAATTAGGAGAAGTGGTTGGAAAAATTATAATGAAAAATCCAACCGAAGATGATTTTGATTTGATACTGGAAAATTATAAAAGCCCTATAACCTCGCAGGAAGAAGCAACGGATAAAATACGTGGTACGACGACATTTGCGGACTATCTTTCTAAACTCAGGAATAATGAACATGTTAGACAGGGGGTAGACGAAATTATGAATTTCAGAAACCAGATACCTCCAAAATACAGAGGTTATATTGACCCCATGTTTAAAAAAGCACTCGATAAAATAAGCACTGCAAAGCGTTCTGAGGGAAATACTCAATTAGCAGATTATATAGATGGACTTTTGAAGTAAAATCATTTCGTCAAAATAAAAAAGCAGGAAAATTAATCCTGCTTTTTTTATGAAATTTTAAAAGTTACCAACCACCACTGGCTCCGCCGCCGCCGCCGCTTCCACCGCCGAAGCCGCCGAATCCACCTCCGCCACCGCCAAAACCACCACCCCCAAATCCACCACCTCTTCCACCACCACCCAAGCCACCACCTAACAGATTACCCATAAGAAACCAAGGCAAGCCTCCAAGACCAGTTGAACCGCGACGACTCATATAGTTGCCGCCTCCACCACCACCTCTGAAGAAAGATAGCAGGATGATAAAAAGTACAACGAGAATGATAATAGTTTTAACCGGTGGTCCTGTTTTTTTGTTTGACGGCGTGGCCTTATACTCGCCGGCTGCAGCCTGAATTACCGCATTTACTGCATTATCAAATCCACGGTAATAGTCATTTTCCTTAAAGGCCGGTATCATCTTGTTATCAATAATATCTTTGCAGGTTATATCCGGCAATACTCCTTCCATTCCATAGCCGGTTTCAATTCTTGCTTTATGGTCTTCTTTAGAAACAAGAATTACAACACCATTATTTTTTTCTTTTGTGCCTACGCCCCAATCTCTTAAATATTTTAAAGAAACATCCGCTATATCGTAGCCGTCAAGATTGTTAACTGTGATAATAACTATGGCTGAAGATGTGCTATCATTATAAGCATCCAGTTTTTGTTCTAACTCATCCCGCTGAAAGGGCGCCAGCATATTCCCAAAATCATTTACAGCTCTTGGTGGCACCGGTCTCTTCTCAATATTTTGGGCAAACACAGAGTGAAAGGAAAAAACAAAAAACAGTACTATGATTTTTTTCATGAATAGTCGCAGATATTACTTTCCAAAAATGATTTCATCAGGAAGCTCATTTTTGTCAATATTGTTGTCGTAAGGGAAATTATTTTTCAACGCCTCTCCTATTTTTGTAATGCACTCTTTAATACCAAGTGCATAATTTTCTTTATTGAAGAATGTAAGAATATGCTTCACAACATCTTTCCAGTATTGTTCACCAACAGCCTCGTGTATGCCGCTATCAGCAAATATTGCCAACTGTTTGTCTTTTAACGCAACATAAAACAAAACACCATTCCTGTGTTCTGTCTCGTTCATCTTAAGTTGAGTGAAAATTTCATAAGCCCTGTCCAACGGATCAATAAACCGGCATTTACTTTCAATGAAAACCCTTATTTCTCCGCTGGTTTGCTTTTCAGCGTCCCGAATGGATTGGACAATTAACTCATTTTCTTTTTCAGAAAAAAAAGGTTTCTTTTTAAAAAAGTGGAACATTTGTTTTCCCGATTTATTTTATATCAAAATTTATATCGGGATTCTTTTCGCTCCCGGCATCTGCTTTATAGTAAGCCCTTACATGATAGCCAAGGATGCCCGCGAATAAATTGTTTGGAAATAATTTTACCTTGAGGTTATAACTATTTACGGCGGTATTGTAATCCCGTCTTGCTACATTTATACGATTTTCAGTTCCCTCGATCTGTGCCTGAAAATCCTGAAAACTCTTAGTGGTTTTCAAATCCGGGTAGGCTTCTGCCACAGCCATTAATCGACTAAACGAACCTTGCAACTGAGCCTGAGCCTGTTGATATTGCTGAAGACTTGTGCTGTCGTTAATATCAACATGTACAGAAGTTGCTTTTGATCTTGCTTCTATTACTGCTGTTAAAGTTGACTTTTCGAAATTGGCTGAACCCTGGATGGTTTTAACAACGCTGCTATACAGGTCGGTTCTACGTTGATAATTTGTTTCAACATTGCTCCATGCGGTTTGCACATTTTGGTCAGCAGTTGCTAATCCTCTTTGCTGATTGCATCCCCAAAAAAACAGGATAACAATAACGCCAATAACTATCAAAAGAACAGGACTACGTTTCATTTTTTTAAAGTTTAATTTATAAAAGTATAGTTTCTCAAAACCGATACCAAAGCATTTATCACTGCTAATTTGTCTATTTATAATTTATTTAGAAATAATTAAGACTGAATGGCTGCAATTCCGGGCAGGACTTTTCCTTCAAAATACTCCAGCAATGCTCCACCGCCGGTTGAAACGTAACTTACTTTGTCTGCCAAATTAAATTCGTTTACGGCTGCTACGCTATCACCTCCACCAACCAGGCTAAACGCACCGTTAGTAGTTGCTTCGGCGATAGCTTCAGCTACAACCCTGGTGCCATGTTGAAATTTTTTCATTTCGAAAACACCCATCGGCCCATTCCATAAAATGGTCTTGGAATGATGAATCACTGCCGAAAAAGTCTCGCACGCAATTTCACCAATATCAAGTCCCATCCAGCCATCGGGTATATCATTGCTTAATGCACCGGAGACATTTGCAGCATTATCAAATTTATCAGCAATAATTGAATCAGCAGGCAAATGGATACAAACGCCTTTTTTTTCGGCCTTCTTAAGCAACTCATTAGCTTTATCTAACCTGTCGTCTTCGCAAAGAGAACTTCCGACTTTGCCGCCCATCGCTTTCATAAATGTATATGCCATCCCTCCGCCAATTATAATATCAGTGGCTCTCTCCAGCAAATTCTCAATTATGAGAATTTTATCTGAAACCTTTGCACCGCCTATAATTGCAAGGAATGGTTTATTGGAGTTATGCATCACTTTTTCGGCGCTTGCAACTTCTCCTTCCATCAATAATCCAAACATTTTTTTATCAGCAGGAAAAAATTTAGCAATAACTGCTGTGGAAGCGTGTGCCCTATGAGCTGTGCCAAATGCATCATTTACATATACATCTCCCAGCTTACTTAATTTTTCTGCAAATGCTTCATCACCTTTTTCTTCTTCTTTATAAAAGCGAAGATTCTCCAATAATAAAACCTCGCCCGATTGTAAAGCTTTAGATTTCTCTACTGCATCGGCGCCAATGCAATCATCTGCAAATAAGATTTTCGTATTGCCCAATAATTCCTGCAAATGGTTCACAAGATGTTTAAGGGAATATTTTTCTTCGGGTCCACCCTTTGGCCTTCCCAGGTGCGACATCAGAATTACACTTCCGCCATCAGAAAGAATTTTTTTTATAGTTGGCAATGCCGCACGAATTCGGTTATCATCGGTAATGTTGTACTCTTTATCAAGTGGAACATTGAAGTCAACTCTTATTAAGGCCTTTTCATTTTTAAAATTGTGTTCTGTGAATTTGTTCATACCAGATAATTTATTTTTTGCAAAAGTCGGGTTTTCCTGTGAAGAAGTGATTGAATGCCGATTGTGATATGATACAAAGAAGGAAAATCGTTTGAAGCTTATAAAACAGGCGGACAGGATCTAAATAACCAAACATTTTATTTTGTGTCAATTTCAGAATTGCTCAATATTATTTTGCAAATTCAATTGCCCCCGCTACCGGGTGGTTAGCAATAAAATTATATCCAAGTAAATTTGAAATAGTTGCCGCAATCTGCTTTTGAAAGAATTTGCCAGGTATTTCAATTTCTCCTTCTGCCTTTGTATCCGGACCAATAATAGCCAGCCATGCATTGCCCGAGCCTTTAATTAAAACATCGTGATCCTTCCAGTTATTAGCTTTTTTCCCGCGGCCATGATCTGTTGTAATTATTAAAGTTGTCTTATCCTTATATTCTGGTGTTGATTGAATGTAATACCAGAGCTGCTGAATCATTTTATCATCAGCATTTAAATGTTGAAGGTATTTGTCATATGATCCTCTGTGCGCATCTTCATCGCATTCGCCAAAACCTATAAATACCACTTTAGGCTTGTTGGCTATTATATACTCAGATGCTGCAATAAACGTGAGAACATCACGGCGGGTGCCCGTTTTATTCCGAATAAGATTTTGTTGTACTTTATTAAATATCGCCAAATCTGCATCTCCGTTTGCTTCTATTGAATCATAGCAACTATAGACCGGCATTGCATTTCGTTCTTTATTGAGAATATAAGGAAAGATATTCCAGGATGTAAACGCAACGACATTGTTTCTGAACTCGTCGAACGTATTAAGATATTCAAGTACATTAACGTTCGGGTTATTTTTTGCTGCATTAGAATTAACATATAGATCAGGATAACCTGTAAATATCTCGTTATATCCCGGATACGAAAATTTATAGCTGTTAGAAACATTTACTTTGTTGCCATACAACCTGTTTCCATACAGCTGGCCTTTTTGCTGAATTACATTCCAAAAAAAAGGAAGTAATTTTTTACGGTTCTGTAAAGTTGAAGAATCCAGGTAAATCAATTTTGCCAGGTCAACATCAGAAGTATAACGGTGATTATTGATGACATCGACATCGGCACCCTCAAAGATTTCCTGCCATCTTATACCATCAATAGTAACTATGAAAATGTTTTTAGTTTTAGGAGCTAACTGTCCACTTGTGGTAACAAAAGAAAATAAGTACAGTGCGATCAAGCTGTGTTTCATGCCTGGAGGTTTTGCAAAGAAACATATCCAGTATAACCTTTATACAACTAAATCATTAACAAATTGTAAACGGATTTTTTATCCCGTGCACTTATTATATTATTAATTTTATACCCCCCATAACTGAAGAAGGGTTACTTTTAAAAAAGATTTGATTATATGACTAAAACCCTACTATATTTGTGGGGTAACTAAAATGGCAAATACTACTACCATAATTTTTCAAGCTCTTGTACCCACAAATATGATTATGTGCGGACGTTGTATGCCGTAAGGCATCATTCAATCTATATTACCATTCGGGGCTTTGCCTTTCTATCCTTAGGAAAACATTCTTAATTATTCATTTTAAAACAAAAGTTATGAGCAATTTACATTTCGAAACGCTGCAGCTTCATGCAGGACAACAAGCCGACCCTTCCACAAAATCAAGAGCAGTTCCTATTTATCAAACCACCTCTTATGTTTTTAATAATTCTGAACATGCTGCTAATTTATTTGGACTGAAAGAATTTGGAAATATATATACTAGAATAATGAATCCTACCACTGATGTTTTTGAGCAACGCATGGCAGCATTGGAAGGCGGCGTTGCAGCGTTGGCAACATCTTCAGGACAGGCAGCACAGTTTTTAGCACTGAATAATATTATGCAGTCGGGCGATAATTTTGTTTCAACAACATTTCTGTACGGCGGCACGTATAACCAGTTTAAAGTTGCCTTTAAACGTTTAGGAATTGAGGCAAGATTTGCCGATGGAGACGATGTAGAAAGCTTTGTGAAACATATTGATAAAAATACAAAAGCCATCTATTTGGAAACAATCGGAAACCCAAGGTTAAACATTCCTGATTTTAAGAAGTTTGCAGACCTGGCCAGGGAATATGACCTTCCTTTAATTGTTGATAATACTTTCGGTGCAGCAGGTTACTTATTCCGCCCGATTGAACATGGAGCAAATATAGTTGTTGAATCAGCAACCAAATGGATCGGTGGGCACGGAACATCCATTGGCGGCGTAATTGTAGATGGCGGAAATTATAATTGGGCAAATGGAAAATTCCCTCAATTTACCGAACCGTCCGAAGGGTACCATGGTTTAAAATTCTGGGACGTATTTGGAGAAGGTAATCCGCTCGGCTTGCCAAACATCGCCTTTGCTATACGTGCAAGAGTGGAAGGCCTTCGCGACTTTGGACCCGCTCAAAGTCCATTTAATTCGTTTTTATTATTACAGGGATTAGAAACATTATCTCTTCGTGTACAGCGCCATGTTGACAATGCATTGGATCTGGCACAATGGCTCGAGAAACATGAATCGGTGGAATTTGTTGAGTATCCCGGGTTAAAGAGCAGCCCTTACAATGCTTTGGCAAACGAATATCTGGGCCATGGATTTGGCGGTATTTTAAACTTTGGTGTAAAAGGAGGAAAAGAAAATGCCAGCAAATTTATTGATTCATTAAAACTAGTTAGTCATTTGGCCAACGTTGGGGATGCCAAAACATTAGCTATACATCCTGCGTCAACAACTCATGAACAACTGGATGAAGCTGCACAAAAAGCGGCAGGTGTTCAACCAAACCAGGTTCGCATTAGTGTTGGCATTGAACATATAGACGACATTAAAGCCGATCTTCAACAGGCTTTTAATAAAGTCTTCTCGAAAGAATTAGTAGGGTAAATTCCTGGCTGGCAATTGTTTATACCGACATAAAATATTATTTAGTGATTTTATTTTATGTCGGTATACATTTGCATTTTTTTTAAATAGCTGAACATATTATTTTGTCTTATAGTATCTACAAGTCCGATCAATCCTTTACGCTGGAATCGGGAAAAATATTACAGGGATATCATTTAGCATACACTACTTATGGTGTGCTCAGTGCTGCAAAAGATAATGTTGTGTGGATCTTTCATGCACTTACGGCAAACAGTAACCCAACCGAGTGGTGGCCAGGCCTAGTGGGTGAAGGAAAATTATTTGATCCCGAAAATTATTTTATTATTTGCGTAAATATGCCTGGCAGTTGTTACGGAAGCATTGGGCCACTTGATATAAATAAAGAAACCGGCAAACCCTTCTATCACGATTTCCCATTTTTTACGCCGCGTGATATGGTTCGTTCTTATCGCCCTTTGAAAGACTTTTTAGGAATAAAAAAAATAAAGATAGGCATTGGTGGTTCAATGGGTGGGCAACAATTATTAGAATGGGCTATCGAGGAACCCGGTTTATTTGAATATATTTTTCCTGTTGCAACTAATGCGATACATTCTGCGTGGGGTGTTGCATTTAATGCTTCACAACGTATGTGCATAGACGCAGATGAAACATGGAAGACTAAAAATGAACACGCCGGTGTAGAAGGAATGAAAGCTGCAAGAAGTGTTGCACTGATCTCGTATCGGCATTATGATACCTACCATGCCAGCCAAAGTGAAAACGAAAATGAAAGAATTGACAACTTCAAAAGTGAATCCTATCAAAAATACCAGGGAGAAAAACTGGCACGAAGATTTAATGCCTTCAGCTACTATTTTTTAAGTAAAGGAATGGACTCCCATAATGTTGGTCGTGGAAGGGGAAGCGTTGAAATTGCTTTAGGTGAAATTAAAGCGAAAACGTTGGCAATAGGTATTGAAACTGATATTCTTTTTCCTTTGAATGAGCAGCAGTCTATTGCAAAAAACGTTCGTAACGGAAAATTTATTTCTATCAGTTCGTTGTATGGTCATGATGGCTTTCTATTAGAAGCAGAACAAATTCAAAAGATCATCACAGGTTTTATTACAAAAACAAAACAATCTAAAATTCTGACTTAATAATATAACTATGACAGCACACCGCAGATTAACCATCGGGTTATTTGGATTTGGGGTAGTAGGCGAAGGCTTATATAAAGTTTTGCATCAAACTTCTTCTTTAAATGCCACTATTAAAAAAGTATGTATTAAAGATCCCGGGAAAAAAAGAAATGCACCAGCTGAACTATTCACAGTTGACAGGGATGAGTTATTAAATGATGAAACTATAAATGTAATAGTAGAGGTTATTAACGAATCTGACGCCGCATTTGAAATAATTTCAAAAGCACTAACAAACGGAAAGGCCGTAGTAAGCGCCAGTAAAAAAATGATTGCCGAACATTTACCACAAATATTGCAACTCCAGCAGGACACCGGGATGCCATTTCTTTGCGAGTCTTCTGCGTGTGCGTCCATCCCCGTTATACGCAACCTGGAGGAATATTATGATAATGACCTTTTGCATTCCATGCGTGCAATTGTAAATGGCTCTACTAACTATATTCTCACCAAAATGTTTGAAGACAAACTTGATTTCAAAACTGCATTGTTACAGGCGCAGCAGCTCGGCTTCGCAGAAGCCAATCCTACATTGGATGTAGATGGTTGGGATGCCGTTCATAAATGGGTGATATTGCTATGCCATGCTTACGGCATTGTTGCTACTACCGATGATATTTTATTTACAGGTATACAAAACGTAAATGAAAATGATGCTAATGTTGGCAGAGAAAAAAATTATGAAATAAGATTGGTGGCGCAAGCTAAAAAATTAGTGAATGGAAAAATAGCCGCATTCGTTTTTCCACAATTTGTAAAACAAGATGATCATTTATCGTTTGTAAAAAATGAATACAACGGTGTTGTTATTGAGAGTTCTTTTGCAGACAAACAATTTTTTTATGGGAAAGGCGCAGGCAGCTTTCCTACCGCATCTGCAGTGTTAAGTGATATATCAGCGCTCCGGTACGACTATAAATACGAATACAAGAAACTGTATCATCACACACCCAATCAACTTACCAACGATTTTTATGTACGTATTTATGTAAGTTTTGATGATTGGAATTTTATACCGCGTGATAAATTTGAATGGATAGAAGAATGGCACGCCCAGGAAAAAAGAAATTATTTAATTGGCGTAATAAACTTCAACCATCTCACTGAAAATAACTGGTGGAAAGAAAATAATACATCTGTTATTTTAGCACCTGATGCCATTATTGAAGACATGGATCTGAGAAAATTAAAAAAGAAAAGTTTAGAACTCGCAGGAATTAGTTGAAATCGTTAAAAATAAGGTGACCTGATAATGACCTTCTTCGTGTACTGGTCATCGGTTAGTTTCGTAATAATTTTCAGAGAAAAAACTCCTTTTCAATAAAAGACAGGCCATTATTTTTACCTGCAGCTATTTTGTTGTGCATTGGTAAAATTTTATGGATTTGCCGAAAAAGACATTGATATGCGAAAGCATTTAGTCTGCAAAAAACCTTAATTTGTCGATAATATTTGATCGAATAAACAAGTTGAAAGAAATTTTTCCCTTTACTTTGCATCGTGCAAAAAAATACTAAAATTATAACACAGCTTATATGTTAAATGCTTCAACATTGCAAAAACAGGAATTCGTCTTTATAAAATCAGAATATAAAATCGTGAAAATTAGATTTGACGATATTCTTTTTTGCAAGGGAATGAAGGATTATATTCAAATATATCTTGACGGAAAAAGTAACCCGGTTGTAACGCTCAAGAGCCTGAATGCGTTTGAGACAAAATTACCCGCTGATAAATTCATAAGGGTTCACAGATCGTACATAGTATCCCTGAATCATATTGACACTATTTCCAAGAACGAGATTTCGATAGGAAAATTTATGGTACCAATAGGGAATATTTTTAAGCCAGACTTTTTTAATCTTATTGAGCTTAATTCGTAGTCTAATAATTTATTTGTAAAGAATCCAGTTCCCTTTTTGTTACAGCAGGCAACAGCCTATTAGTAATTTTGTGAACAATAAGATTTGAGGTTTTTTCCGCATCGATTTTGCTCGCAAATGCCTTATTTCCCTCTACTGCAGGTATAATTTGCTGGTGAATAAAAATTCTATGATCCACCAGTATATTATATCCCCAGCCTCCCGGAACTTCGAAAGTAGCTGATTCCACCAATAGCATATTTTCGCGATCACTATTACCTGGCTTGGCGGAAAAACCAATTATCGCAATGGCAAGTATTAATGATGCCATTAGAAGTATGTAAGACTTCTTAGTCATTTGCGTTATATTCCTTATCAGGGAAGAATTGATTAACATCATCGTATGATAAGGTACTGCTTAAACCCGTCATAACATATCCTCCTTTTGTTACGCTAAAACCTACAGCTCCTGTTCTTGCGGGGCGTTCAAAATCCTGTTTAGCAACCCAAAGATCTGTTGCAAAATCATATTCCCACGTAGAAGCCAAAAGCGAAGGGTTTTCGCCTGTACTTAAATAGGCTTTATCGCCAATAACGAACGACACTGCATTTGCCCTGTCTATGGGGCCATACGCATCATCGTAACTTTCTGTACTATTTGTATTTGCCGTATTGCGCAATTGAGTCCATTTAGAAGTTGACGGATCGTACGACCAGAAATCGCTTTGGTAACTTCCGTTGTTTACGCCCGTGGCAACATAGGCCTTATTTTGGTATACAAAAGCAACAGCCTGTTTGCGTTTGTTTCCACCATAACCAATATTTAATGTCCACGTATCAGATGTTGGGTCATATTGATAAAAATCTTTTAGATAAGTACCATCAAAACCGGTACCTACATAGCCTTTATCGCCAATACCAAAAGCAACTGCGTCATATCTTGGCGAACCCGCAAAATCTGCTTTTTTTGTCCATTTATTTGCTATCGGATTAAATTCCCAGGTATCGTTTAACATATTAACACCATCATATCCTGTAGTTATATAGCCTTTCCCTGCAGCGGCAAATGCAACAGCCGAATTTCGTGGAGTGCCCGGCATGTCTGCTTTTTGATACCACGAATCTCCGTCAGCGTTATAAGCCCAAATATCAGTTAATCTATTATTGCCATCGTAGCCGGTGCCAACATAAGCTGTGTCGTTAATTACAAAAGAAACTGCTTCGCTTCGCACAACGCCGTTAAACTCTCCTTTACTTACCCAGTTCCCCGTAATAGTAGTAGTGTTTTTTGATTTATGACACGAGACGATTGTAGTAAAAATAAGACCAGCAAATAGTAATGGCATGAATGTTTTCATCTTTAAAAAATTATTTTTTGCGAATGTAATCTTACGCCCATCGCACAAATCGTTAAAATGGCTTTGCAATATTGTTTTATCGACAAACTCTTTATTTTCTTCTGCAAAACAATTTTGAAAAACGTTTATTACGTTTTTTATACATTAATAAAACACATTAACAGATAAATTAAATGTTTTTGCAGATAACAATGTAATGTTAAGCCATAGTAACAAAATGCTAACAATGCAAACTATAATATTGCAACCTTCAATTTTAAGCATGAAAAAAATTAGTATTGATTATTTTAAATACTGGGCTCAAATATTAATACTTCCGGCGTTTATTTTTTCTGCTTGCGACAAACCTCAAATTAAATTTGGCCAGGCTTATGTGAACGATACCTATACTAATATCGTATTGGTCGATACCCTTTCCGCTAATCTTTCAACTGTATACAGGGATTCTATTAGTACTTCGGGTTCAGCTACTATCTTGATTGGTAGCTATATAGATAATAATTTCGGGAAAATCACGGCTAGTTCGTTTGTTGAATTATCCCCACCCGCACTTGCACCCCTCGACAAAAAATCAGTTTATGACTCCTTGGTTTTAATTTTGAGACCAAATAAGACATATTATGGTGATACAACCCTAATTTCACAACTTTCCGTTTACCAGTTAACAAACCCAATAACTTTTCCCCTCTATCAAACTACATTCTATAATAATACCGATTTTCCTGTTGATCCGACGCCTTTAGGAACATTGACAACTTTGATTTATCCTCACATAACTGATAGTGTTTTTATCAGGTTATCTGATGCCAAGGGAAAAGAATTATTTAATCTCTACAACTCCGGCGATTATACAATACAAAACACCACAAGTTTTATAAATTATTTCAAAGGTCTTAAGATAACGCCCTCAGCTAATGGAATGCATGCTATTTACGGATTTAAGGACACAGTAACCATGCGGCTTTACTATCATGTAAATGGCCTTTTTACAACACCCAAAGTGCTTGATTTCAAGTATTACAATGGGGATAACAAACAATTCAACCAGGTTCTTTCCGATAGGTCTGGTACGCCTTTGTCAGCTTTTGGTGGTGCTGACAGGGAAATAAGTTCCACAAATACCAATGGAAGTGCCTATTTACAATATATAACAGGATTTATACCTAAAATACAATTTCCGACAATTCGACGTTTGCTTTTACGACCTGATTATTTAAAAATTGTCAGAGCAGAATTAATCGTTACGCCCGTCAACCAAACTTATTCGGGTTTCACTCCATTGCCTCCCCAACTTTATGCGTATACAACAGATCGTTTAAATAATTTAGGCTCACCATTAGTTTCTACAACTTCAAACGGATATCAAACCGGCAATCTTGTGATTGATCCCTTATATAATTCAAATACCACCTATGTGTATGATGTAACTTCTTATCTTCAACAGCAAATTTCAATTAACTATGCCAATCAAAATGGTTTATTGCTTATACCACCTTCCCCTGCGTCAACAACAACCTTCAACCGGCTTGTAATTGGAGATAAGAATAATTCAGGAGGTGCATTACAATTAAAAGTTTATTATGTTTCCAGTAACCTATAGTACTTTTCGTAAAAAATTACATCTTACTATACTTTCGTCTGTACTTTTCGGTTGTTTAGGAGTGTACGCTCAAAATGTAACTTCTCCTTATTCAATTATTGGAATTGGTGACCTGGAACAATCTTATTTTAACCGTACCTCAGGGATGGCAAATACCGGTATAGCGTACAGTAACAATAGTTTCGTTACTATTAATAATCCTGCTTCCTTAAGCAGTCTTACCAATCAGTTATTTCTGGTTGAGCTTTCAGGCCGGGGAAAATTTGTAAAATATTCAGGAACGGGGGTAACACCGGGATTATCGGCCCAGGATTTTAGTGTTGAAAAAATGTCATTGGGTATAAGAATAAATAAATGGTGGGGTGCAGCCGCGGGACTAATGCCATACAGCACCAGTAACTATTCATTTTCAGGAAATCAAAATCTACAAGGCTCAAATTTGACAGTACCTGTTGATTATGATGGAAGCGGAGGCGTAAACCGATTTTTCTTTGCGAGCGGTTTTAAAATAACTAAGAATCTGTCTTTAGGTTTTAATGCCTCTTATCTTGGTGGCTCTTTGTTGCAACAAGATTCTCTATTTTCTTCCGATGTTTCTTCAAATATTTACACTAAAAAAAATATCTATATACGCGATCTATACCTTGATTACGGGTTGCAATACCATGTAAAACTCTCCAAAAAATGGAATGTAAATCTTGGTTTCACCTATGCCCCTGAAACACCGTTGAACGCACAATACACTGCACTTATAAAAGATGGAATAGGTGACACTTTATCTAATAAAACTATCAGTAATACAATTTTTACCTTACCAACTAATACTGGTTTTGGAATTTCCATAGTAAAAGATAATAAATTGACTTTTTTGGCGGATTACAGATTTCAAAACTGGTCGCCGTTAAATCAAAGCGGGCCTAACTACAGGTTGATAAATAGCAACAGATATTCTGCCGGAGTCGAATATTCTAAACAGAAAGAATACCTCGGCGCAAAGTATGAAATTTTAAATCTCCAGGCTGGCGTTTTTTATAATGATTCTTATTTGCAAATAAACAATCAACAGGTTAATGACAAAGGCTTTACCATGGGTGTTGGGATAAATAGCAAACGAAGTACGATGAGTTATCATCTTGCTTTTGAATATGGAGTGCGAGGCTCGCAATACACCCCGGTAAAAGAGAATTATGCAAGCTTTACAATCGGTATTTCCTATAAAGACTTCTGGTACACGAAAGGAAAAAAATTCGATTAAAGCGAGGGCTTAGCATGTTAAGATACTGACTGCTCAAATTTCCAGCGGCTAAATTGTAAGCTAAAATTTCTTCTATAGCTGTATAAACATCGTCGTCACATTTAGTTCTATTTATTTGCTTTCTAACTATATATATAGAACAGCCGAAAAATTGATTTGATAATTCAGGGGTCAGTGCTGATTAGTCTTGCGTCAATTTTATCATGCAATTTATCACACGAAAATTGATATTTTTTGCAGGCTAAAAAAGAAAAAAGCCCGTAAACAAAGAGTTTAACGAGCTTTTACCTTTGAAAAAATCAACTTGGTCGGGGCGGCAAGATTCGAACTTGCGACCTCCACATCCCAAATGTGGCGCGATAACCGGGCTACGCTACGCCCCGAAAAACTTTCTCCTTACAATATTCAATGCCCGGTTGAGCGGAGAGGGTGGGATTCGAACCCACGGTACAGTTTAACCCGTACGACGATTTAGCAAACCGTTCCTTTCGGCCACTCAGGCACCTCTCCTTTTATATTATAAGGGCTGCAAAAGTAACATTTGCAATTCGAAATTTAAAATAAATAATTAATGCGAATGCCCTATAAAATTGTTGGAAATTACATTGCAGCAAGTTGTACTTTTTGCTGGAGTTCAATTACACTTTCTTTGAATAAAGTATCGGTGTCCATAAGATCCTTTACTGTTTGGCAGCTATGAATGACTGTAGTATGATCCCGACCACCAAAATGTTCACCTATTGTTTTGAGAGAATTTTTAGTAAAGGCCTTGGCAAGAAACATAGAAATTTGTCTTGCCTGAACAATTTCTCTTTTACGCGTTTTTTGCAGTAGCTTTTCATAAGGAACATCAAAGTAATCACACACCATTTTCTGTATGGTATCTATGGTTATTTCCTTTGATGATGATTTGATAAAATTTCTCAACACTTTTTTGGCTAATTCAAGATCAATTTCACGCTTATTAAGCGAAGATTGTGCCAACAGGGAAATTAAAGCTCCTTCCAGTTCACGAATGTTATTTTGGATATTATAAGCAATGTATTTTACAACCTCTTTGGGCATATCCAACCCATCATTTTTCATCTTTCTTTCGAGAATTTCAATCTTGGTATCATAGTCAGGAATTTGTAGGTCGGCACTAAGCCCCCAGCGAAACCGGCTTAATAATCTTTCCTGAACACCTTCTAAATCTTTCGGAGGTTTATCTGATGTAAGGATTAATTGTTTCCCGCTTTGATGTAAATGATTGAAAATGGCAAAGAAAGCGTCCTGTGATTTTTCGGCACGATTAAAAAATTGCACATCATCAATTATCAGCACATCTATTAACTGGTAAAAATGTATAAAATCATTTATAGCATTATTGCGACTATGGTCAACAAACTGGTTAATAAATTTTTCAGAGCTTACATACAATACAACCTTGTTGTTGTTTAGCCTTTTCACTTCATTTCCTATCGCCTGGGCAAGGTGTGTTTTGCCTAATCCTACACCACCGTAAATTACCAAAGGATTAAATGAAGTTGAGCCGGGTTTTTCTGCAACAGTTTTTCCGGCACGCCTTGCTACGCGATTGCAATCGCCTTCTATAAATGCATCAAATACATACACAGGATTTAACTGTGCATCTATTTGCATTTTTTTAAGTCCCGGAATTACAAAGGGATTTTTAACAGGGTTATTTATTACTAAAGGAAAATCCATTTCGTTATTTGAATATGATTTGTAACCTTGCCCTGGCACATCCATCATCAAGGGCAAGTTATTTCCGTTCCCACTGTCAACCATTATTCTATATTCAAGTCTTGCTTCTTTACCCAATTCCCGTTTCAACGTTTTAGCAAGAAGATTTACATAATGTTCTTCAATATACTCATAAAAAAACTGACTTGGTACCTGAATCGTTAAAATATTATTCTTTAATAATACCGGGGTAATTGGCTCGAACCAGGTTTTGTAATGTTGCCACTCCACTATATCCTTTATAATATTGAGACAATTATGCCAAACTGTTTCGCAAGCCTTATCCATTTTTCCGTAAGCCGTTTATTTAATTTAGTAATATTCCTTGTTTTTCCGGGGATCTCTGAGAAAATTTATAAAAAAAAATTTCATAAATATTTTCTGAGCAGACAGCGAATATCAAAATAATTTGTTGAAAAAAAAATTTTTTATTCTTTGTTTTTGTGCTCATGAAAACAGTATAGCTGTTTAAAAAAAAGTTATGAATTTTAAAAAAAATTATTGTCGGATTTTATAGATAAGCCCACATTGACTTACAGAAAAAAAGTTGCTTTTATAAGTCGGTTATTAAAAAAATATTTCCTTATTATAAATTTAAAAAAAAATATTTCGCACAAAAAAAAGATGTGCAAAAGATTTTTTGCGGTTTAAGATAATTGAATATTTTTTTTAAGTAAATGACTATATCTTTAAAGACTAAATTTTTTAAAATGAGTTATGAATTAACAGGAAAACTATTGGAAAAATTCAACATATTGCAACGTAGCGAAACTTTTAAGGTACGTGAATTTGTTGTGGAAAAATCTGAAGAAATAAATGGAAAAACAATTACCAATTATATAAAGTTTCAATGCGTACAGGACCGAACCAATATTGTTGACCGTGTAAATACAGGTGATGAAATAAAAGTGTATTTTAATATTAGAGGAACCAAGTGGGAAAAGGACGGACGGACGTCTTATTTTAGCAATCTTGATGCCTGGCGTATTGAGCAAATTTTACAAGCCGGTAAAGAGGCTTCATCCGATGATGATCATCTTGAACCTTTGGACACATTTACTTCTTCATCGCAGGATGCTATTGATGATCTTCCGTTTTAAGTAAATCAGAACTCACTATCCATAGATGTTTCAAAAGTTTTCAGGATGAATACCTGATCTTTCTATGCAAATAAAAATATCCTTAAAATTACTTCCGCGGGAAGCCGCTGATTCGCATTTGGTACTATATGCCATAGCACAATCTACCGGATCAAAAATTAAAGAGATTACCGGCTATTCTATACTAAAAAAATCTATAGATGCAAGAGGCAAAACAGTTTGGATAAATATGACTGTAATTGCATCAATTAATGAACCATCTATTCAAACAGTAATTACTGAATTTGAATTTAAGGATGTAACCTTATCTAAAGATAAAATTGTTATTATAGGAGGAGGTCCGGCAGGATTATTCGCCGCCTTACAATTGATTGAAATTGGAATCAGGCCGATAATAATTGAGAGAGGAAAAGATGTAAAAGAGCGAAGACGCGATCTTGCTTTATTAAACAAAAAAGGAATTATAAATCCGAACAGCAATTATTGTTTTGGAGAAGGAGGCGCAGGAACTTATAGCGATGGAAAATTATATACAAGAAGTACAAAGCGGGGAAATATTGACCGCATACTAAATTTGTTTGTTCATTTTGGAGCGCAAGAAAATATTTTATACGAAGCACATCCACATATTGGAACGAATAAACTGCCACATATTATAACTGCCATGCGTAAACGCATTTTAGCATGTGGAGGCGAATTTCACTTCAATAAAAAAGTTATCGATTTTAAAATAGAAAAGGATTTTCTGAAAGCAATACAAACTGAAGATGGAGACTTGTATAAGGCGGATTCTTTTATATTGGCAACCGGCCATTCAGCCAGGGATATTTATAGTCTGTTAGAGGCCAGGAAAATTATAATAACTGCGAAGCCTTTCGCATTAGGTGTAAGAGTGGAACATCCGCAGGAATTAATAAATAACATTCAATACGGAAATGGCGGCAATTATGCCTCATCTAAAGGTGATGACGGGATGATTTTACCACCCGCGTCCTATAGCCTTGTTGAACAGGTAGATGGCCGCGGTGTATTTTCTTTTTGCATGTGCCCCGGTGGAATTATTGCACCGGCATCTACTAACAATAATGAACTGGTGGTTAACGGATGGAGCCCTTCCAAAAGAAATAACCCTTTTGCCAACAGCGGGTTAGTAGTACAGGTAGAAATTGACGATGTAATTAAATCAGGCCTCAATTTACAGTCGGCCCAAAACAGGGATTCGCCTTTAATAATGATGGAATTTCAAAAACTAGTTGAGCAAAAAGCTTTCAATGCAGGTGGCGGAAAATTTGTTGCTCCTGCGCAACGATTGGTTGACTTTACCAAAAATAAATATTCATCAACACTGCCCAAATGCTCATACATTCCGGGTATTCAATCATCAGAATTAAAAGACATCCTGCCGGATTTTATCAGTACCCGATTAAAAAAAGCATTGCGATCTTTCGGAAAAAAAATGCCAGCAAGAAATGGCAGCCCTGGATATTTCACTAATGAAGCTGTATTGGTTGCAGCGGAAAGCCGAACATCTTCCCCTGTCCGAATACCCCGCGACCCTGAATTTCTGTATCATCCTCAAATAAAAAATCTATTCCCTTGCGGTGAAGGCGCAGGCTACGCGGGAGGAATTGTTAGCGCTGCAATGGATGGTGAGAGAGTGGCTAAAGCTGCCGGCCTTTTATTAAACGCTTAATTGCTGCGCCTTTCATAAAATAATTTTTTGACGTGAAGATGTTCTTAATACATTTACAAAATACCAAAAATCATATTTGTCCATAATATTTCAGAATAATTTATTTAACTTTTTACAATGAACATACTGGAATTACAAAATCTCAAGAAATATTATGCTACACAAAAAGCGGTTGATGATATAAGCTTTTCTATTCCACAGGGAAGTGTATTCGGTTTGCTCGGCCCTAACGGTGCCGGCAAAACGACCTTATTAAGAATGATAACAGGAATTTTCTATCCTGATAGTGGAAACATTTTATTTGAAGGTAAAAAGTTTGATCCGGTTGAAGATATTCCGTTGATTGGTTACATGCCGGAAGAGAGAGGGTTATATAAAAAAATGAAAATCGGCGAACAAGCTTTATATCTTGCTATGCTCAAAGGAATGAACCGTCAGGATGCCATGAAGAAGATAAAAGATTGGTTTGTGAAATTTGAAATGCAGAGCTGGTGGAATAAAAAAGTAGATGATTTAAGTAAAGGAATGAGTCAAAAATTGCAATTTGTGATAACCGTATTGCATGAACCAAAACTTTTAATTCTCGATGAACCATTTAGTGGGCTTGATCCGGTAAACAGTAATTTAATAAAGGATGAAATTTATATGCTCTCCCAAAAAGGGACTACCATTATCTTCAGCACGCACCGTATGGAACAAGTAGAAGAAATCTGCGACAGAATTGTGCTGGTAAATAAAGGAAAAAAAATATTGGATGGAAGTGTGAAACAGGTAAAGATTGATAATAAGGAAAATATTTTCAAAGTAGGTTTCAACGAATTGCCTTCGCGTTTTGAAAGCGATATATTTGAAATAGTTGATGCAAAAGATAATTACCTGGTTGTAAAAATTAATGAAGAATATACCCCGTCAGACGTTTTGCAGCAGTTCCTGGCGAATAAAGCAAGCATTATTTCATTTAACGAAATAATGCCATCGCTCAATGATATTTTTATAAAGAAAGTTGAAGACACCAAACTGGCAAGGCAATTTGAAAACGTGTAAGTAATTCTCATCAATTAACTTTAAAAACTAATTTTCTTCCATGAATAAAATATGGTTGGTTATAAAACGGGAATATTTAACGAGAGTAAAAAATAAAACTTTTATTCTCTCTACTATTTTACTTCCCTTGTTTTTTATCGGGTTTATTGTTGCATCCGCATATTTCTCTATAAAAAGCACAGAGCACCAAAAAATTGCGGTTGAAGATAATAATGGCATTTTTAAAAGTAGTTTCCAAAGTGATAAGATGATCACTTATGAATTTCCTACTGGTATAAATGCAGATAATTTTAAAGAAAAGGGGTATTCAGCTTTCTTATTTATTCCCGAGAAATATAGTTCTCCACATGATTCCATTTCGCTTATCGCCAACAAACAGTTAGGCGTAGACGCAGAAGAAAAAGTGAAGGACCAGATAAATGCCGCGATTCGAAATAAAGCATTTCTCGAAAATAATATTAATAAAAAAGTATTGGATTCAATTAATGCAATAAATGAAGATGATCTTTACAAATTCAGCACGGTTATAAAACAGGGAGATAAAACACAGCGATCTAATTCGGGCTTATCTTCTGCGATTGGCTATGGCAGTGGTATCTTAATATATATTACATTGTTTATTTACGGGGCTGCGGTAATGCGTGGTGTTATGGAAGAAAAAATGAATCGTATTGCCGAAGTTATAATAAGCTCTGTGAAGCCCTTTCAATTAATGGCAGGAAAAATTATCGGGATAGCTGCTGTAGGTATTACTCAATTGTTAATATGGATTGTTTTAATCATAGGCCTAACTACAATCGCATCTTCATTTATATCTCACGATATGTTGCAACATGCGCAAGACGTTAGCAATTCTATGCCTAATGGCGCCGGCAATTCAGCGGCTGCAAATTTCATGAATGCCAAAAACACTTTTTTGGAGGCGGCTCCCTGGGGCCTTATAATTCCATGTTTCCTGTTTTATTTTATTGGTGGTTACCTGTTTTATGCTGCTTTGTTCGCAGCAGTTGGCAGTGTCGTAAACGAAGATCCACAGGAAGCTCAATCTTTAATGCTGCCTATAACAATGCCCATCATTTTATCATTCGTAATTATGACGACTGCAGCAGGAAGGCCGGACGCACCGATTTCAGTATGGGGAAGCATGATACCTTTTTCATCGCCAATTGTTATGATGGCACGCATACCTTCAGGCAGCGTTCCGGCATGGCAAATTGCAGTATCAATGATTTCCTTAATTGCCGGTTTTATATTAACTACCATGCTTGCGGCAAAAATTTATCGCACCGGTATTTTGTTGTATGGCAAGAAGGTAACTTTTAAAGAAATGGGAAAATGGCTATTTAGAAAATCATAAAGCGGATGCTATTTTCCCACCTGGGTTTGTAGTGGTTTTTGAAGCGCCCGATCCAAATATTGCTTTATTAAATTCGCCTTTCGTAAACTTTAATATAATACCGCTTACGAAAAACAATGACGTCAGGATTAATCCGGCTAAGAGCCCAATTACGCCATATAACACTGCGGATTTATTTTCAACATCATAAGGTGGTTCTGGCCTGTCAAGCACTTTAATTAGAGGTGTTGCTTTTTGAAGTTTATACGCCGCATTTTGCTGGTTGGCCACAGCCTGCGCATACTGCTGGCGGATCATTTGTTTATCTGCGATTAAGTTTTCAGTCGGCACCCTAAACTCAAGTTTGTTAGTATTCGTAAACAAGGTCTTTTTATCAATTTCTATTAACTGGTTATCCTTTGAATTCATTACAGCCCTTAGCGAATCGACTTTGCTTGTTGCAAATTCAAAATCCCTTCTTGCTTTTTCCTGTTTCAATTGAATATAGAACATGGAAATCTTATTGATAAACCCATAACTGATTGTCCTTACCAAGTCAGGGCTGCGGCCGGTGTAAGAAAGCACCAGCATATTATTTTTATTTACGATAGCTGTAAGGCCATCTCTTAAAATTTCGCCAGCCCAGACTATGAGGGCATATTGATTGGGTGGCATTTTTACTTTTTCCTCAAACAGGCCCCGATGATTATTAATATCATCTATTAATAATTCGGCAATAGTTTTATTACCCATAGATGAATCGCGGATAGCTGCCACTTCTTCCCGTGTGGTGCGGCTTTGAGCAAGTTCAATAATGTTGATAGAAGCATCGTCCGTAAAACTCTTGGGTGTTTCGGACCCTAACAATGCACTAAGGGTAGACGAGGACGCATTATTATCATTACCACTGGTTAACGGAAAGACAGTTGCTCTTGAAGTATAAGTAACCGGCTTTTGTTTTGCATATAGAATCATGGCTATTGCCACCACCACCGCAACAGTAACGACGGCTACCCTTACTCTTCTAAGCCGCTGATATATTGCTGTGGTTAATTCATGGGTTGACATAACTATAATTTTATAATCTTGTAATTATATATACCAGTAATAACGGCAAAGAAGTTACAATGGTTTGTGTAGCAAATTCTCCAAAGTTCTTCCCTTCCGGCCTTGAAGGAACTATGACGATACTGCCTGCTTCCACTTTAGGATAAAAATGAAAGAATCCGAAATTGTGCGTACGCCTGCTTCTGCCGTTGGCATAAGTTACAAAAATTCTTTTCCGCCATGGCCTTACGCCATAACCGCCGGCTTTATCGATGTAATATCCCAGTTTGGTATGTTCTTTATCAAAATAAATTTTTAGTTCAGATTGAACAACACCTTTAATGGTTACGATTGGGTTTATTTCAGGAATATAAATAATATCGCCCTCTCTTAAAACCATATCATATTTAGAGTCTTTATTTTTTAAAGCTTTGTCCAGATCAATACTTATTGGTTCAGCAGGATCAGCAACAATGCTGTCGGTGATTTTACCGGAAGAATCTTTTATATAAGTTGTTTCAATCTTTTTAGCAAGCGGGTTTCCTTCCGCTGTTTTATCGTGCAGCCTGTATAAAACTGCGCCATCTGTATTAGAATTTTCTTTTAGTCCGCCCGCTCTTTCAATAAATGAGGAAAGACGTTCATCGTTTTCAAGTTTTGAATAGGTTCCAGGGTATTTGACCTGGCCTTCAATCTTTACATTTTCCTGCAAATGAAATGTAGGATTTTTCCTTACAAAAACCTGGTCGTAAGGTTTTAGTTTCACATTCTCTGTTACCGAGTCCAGTTCAAGATTCGTTTTGATGGCATATGTCTTTATAACAGTTTTGGTGGGCTTCATACCCTCCTGCGATGAGTCAATATTGACAATGCTCGATACCACTATTTGCCCAAATTCAGCCGAAGGCTTTAAACCATTGGCAAAATATAAGAGGTCCTTTAATGACATACCACCAAACCTTTGAAATTTACCCGGTTTGCGAACCTCTCCTTCTATACTTACGAACTGTCTATCAGAAAACTGGTTCCTGTTAAATACCTCGATAACATCGTTAGGCTCAATCGGTATATTGTAACTACTGTTTATATTCTTATTGAAATCGGCAAGGCTAACTACAATTTTATCCGATTTTAAGTTAGTAGAATCGCCGGCGCCTTTATACACATATGCACGGTCAACATAAGAATTCGGAGTAATGCCGCCCGCCCTATTAATGACATCAAACAAACGATCACCTTTTCTTATTTCATAAACATTAGGATAAGCAACCTCACCCTTTACAATCACTTTATTATTAAACCCAGCGTTGATTGGGCTCACCACAACAACATCGCCATCATATAATGGTTCGTCAACAATTACATCATTAGCTTTTAAACCAATAGCATTGAAATTGACATTTTTTATGGTTTGCTTCTCGTTGACATTTCTTATAATAACACCCCCTGACTGATAAGCCTCGGTAGCAAAACCACCGGTATATTTTAACAGCGCTATCATCCCCTCGTCTTTTTTTAGTTGGTAATACATCGGCCTTTTAAACTGGCCGGAAGCAAGTACTTGTTTATCATAAAAAGGCACTATTACAAAATCGTTATTTTCCAGGTAAAGATGCTTTCCATAATCGCCCGATGTTAGATATTTATATACGTCTACCGAATCAATAATTTTTCCGTTGCGGGATATTAAGATGTTGCGCATATTGCCAAATTTAGTAAGGCCTCCCGCAAGTGCCACAACGTTCAATGCATTGGTAAATGCTGATACAACCTGCGGACCCGGGTTTTCAACTTCACCCGATGTCTGAACAACTATGCTTCGCGGTTGTCCTAAAGTCACAGAAACATTTGTAGAGGGCGGTATTACTTTTTTAAATCTTTCATAAACAATTTTACGGGCATTATCGAAGGTTAATCCCTGCACTGTTATTTTGCCTATCCCTTGCGGAAAAATAGATCCATCACGTGCAACTTCGTAATTTTCTTCGAAGTCAGCACCGCCCCAAAGTGAAACTACAATGTGATCGCCAACGCCTATTGGGTAGTCCAAAGGTGGCGTTGATAGCTGAGACAGTTCCATAATTTGACTACTTCTAAAAAGATCTGATCCATATAATGCATCGGGGCTATATAACTTTTTCTTGAAGTCATCCCGCTGGGTGCTGTCCTTTGCAATCACAGTTTTATTTTTTAGCGCATCGAGATCCTTATGTACATCTTCCCCCGGCTTTTGCTGTGTATTGTTATTATCCCTAAGAAAATCCTGCAACTCTGATGGAGATGCATTTTTTAGAGCATTTGGATCAATTGGCAGATCCGGCACATCGGTTGGGATCTGTGCATAAATAATATTATTAGTAAAAAGAGTAAAAACGACTGAAAATAAGACAAGCAGGCAAGCCCTTTTACAGGCAAACGTTTCTTTGGAAAAAATCATTTTTTATGGATTAATGGATAATCTTCTTCTAAACGAACAAATATATGATTTTATTTCAGTGGCTTTTGTAATGCCTCATTGAATTCCAGCCATATGTGTTCTATAATTTCTTCAGCAGGCAAAATTTCTCTTAACAGCGCACTCACCTGGCCTATTTCAAGTTCCCCGTTTTTTAAATCTCCTTCAAACATGCCTCTTTTCGCCCGTCCCTTGCCCAGTAAAGCTTTTAGTTCATCGACGGTGGCCCTGTTTTTTTCGGCGGCAATTATTTCGCTATAAAAATTGTTTTTAATAAGCCGAACCGGCGTGATCTCCTTCAGCGTAACTATGGTATCCCCTTCTTTTGAGTTAATTATTTCATTTTTGAAATCAGGATGCAATGATGCTTCTTCGGACGCGGCAAAACGGCTCCCTATTTGCACACCTTCGGCACCCAACACCATAGCAGCCAGCATTTGCCTGCCGGTTGCAATGCCACCCGCGGCTATCACTGGTATTTGCACAGATTCGCAAACCAACGGCAACAATACCATTGTAGTAGTTTCTTCTCTTCCGTTATGACCACCTGCCTCAAAGCCTTCGGCAACTACCGCGTCGCAACCGGAGGATTCTGCTTTTTTTGCAAACCGGCTACTACTTACAACATGTACCACTTTAATTCCCTGTTGTTTCAAAAAAGGGGTGAACGTTGCAGGATTGCCGGCTGAGGTAATAACTATCTCAACCCCGTTACTTACGATCACCTCAAGTTGTTTTTCAACACCGGAATATAACAATGGAACGTTTACACCAAAAGGCTTATTCGTTGCAGTTTTGCATTTTTTAATATGCTCATCAAGCAGCTGCGGATCCATGCTCCCGGCACCAATTACACCAAGAGCGCCGGCATTGCTAGTGGCGCTGGCTAATCGCCACCCGCTTGTCCACACCATACCAGCCTGGACAATCGGGTACTCAACATTAAATAGTTTAGTAATGCGGTTAGAAAACATATGACGATTTGCTGATGGACTACTGGCTAATTTACGACCCCAAGTCAATTTCGGTATTATCACCAATGTTAAGCGATCTTTTTTCGCCCCTGATTTCTGTATCACTTCCAATGAGAGAATCATCGAGGACAACATCATACAATTTTGAAAAAGATCCAATGATAGAAGCGGTTATAATAGAATAGTTAACAATTGTATTTTCTCCCATGGCAACATGAGGGCCAATAATAGAATTTTTAATATCGCATCCTTCTGCAATACTAACGGGTGGAATGAAGATCGTATTTTCAAACTTATTTCCTTCAGATATGGAGCCGCCGAATTTTTGCAGCAGGATGGCATTCGATTGAAGTAACGTTTCTTTCTTCCCACAATCGAACCAGTTCTCCACTTTAAAACATTTGAACTTTTCCCCTCCTTCAATCATGCATTCCAACGCATCTGTAAGATTAAATTCATTATTAGTCCTAATGTTATTAATGATAATTTTTTCGAGGCATTGGAATAAAATTTTCGAATCTTTTATTTTATAAAGCCCAACAAGCGCCATGTTGGATTTTGGAATAGCAGGCTTCTCAACAACTCTCGTAATAAAACCTTCTTCGTCAATTTCTGCCACCCCAAAATTTCGTGGGTCATCCACTTTTTTAACGCCGAGTATTGACCAGGGAGATGCTAATACAGCCTTGATATCATACTCACAAATTGTATCGCCCAGGGCTATAAATAATTCGTCATCGCCTACAATTTTCCTGGTTAGTTCAATAGCATGTGCTGTACCTTTTCGTTCGTTCTGGAAAATAAAATGAGCCGTAAGATCCGGATATTTCTCTTTTACATAATCCTGAATTTTTTCGCCGAGATAACCAACAATAAATATGAACTCATTGATCCCTGCCTCGTGGAGCTGATCAACATTAATACTTAAAATCGTTTTTCCAGCTAATGGAATTAATGCTTTCGGTTGTGTATATGTGTGTGGGCGCAACTTTGTGCCTGCACCTGCTACCGGAATTATGGCCTTCATTATTCTTTATTTGTGATCCAATCGCTTCGAAATGAACGTGAATATAGTAAAAATTACGTTTTATGTACGACGTACACTTTAACCCGGTATGCAAATAAATAAAATAATTGTTCAAAATACATTTATTGCAGGCAGAAAACATTTTTAGGGAATACGCTTCTTATATCTTTTTTGTAGGTTTGCGCAAATTTATTTAATGCAAAGAGATACTCTGGTTTTTGATATTATTAATAAGGAATTAAACAGGCAACGTAACGGCATTGAACTTATAGCATCGGAAAATTTTACTTCGCTCCAGGTAATACAAGCTATGGGAACCGTACTTACCAATAAATATGCAGAAGGTTACCCCGGAAAAAGATATTACGGCGGATGCGAATTTGTAGATGAGACAGAACAATTGGCAATTGACCGCCTTAAACAAATATTTGATTGTGAATATGCCAATGTGCAACCCCACAGCGGTGCACAAGCAAATGCTGCCCTTATGCTGGCAATCCTCAAACCGGGCGATAAAGTTTTAGGGCTTGATCTTAGTATGGGAGGTCATCTTACCCACGGCTCGCCGGTAAATTTTTCAGGCAAATTGTACGAGGCACATTCTTATGGTGTCGTTAGAGAAACGGGTTTGATAGATTATGAAATGCTCGAACAAAAGGCCAGAACTGAAAAGCCAAAATTAATTATTTGCGGCGCATCTGCGTATAGCCGCGACTGGGACTATGAACGTATAAGAAACGTAGCAGATGAAATCGGGGCTTTTGTCTATTGCGATATGGCACACCCTGCCGGACTCATTGCTAAAGGTTTGTTGAACTCGCCTTTTGAACATTGCCATTTTGTAACATCCACCACTCATAAAACTTTACGCGGACCACGCGGTGGCATTATTTTAATGAAAAAGGATTTTGAAAATCCTTTTGGCCAAAAGGACAACAAAGGAAACCTTAAGATGATGAGTAACCTTCTAGATATGGGCGTTTTTCCTGGTACGCAAGGAGGCCCGCTGGAGCATGTTATCGCGGCAAAAGCTATTGCCTTCGGCGAAATTTTATCGGATGAATTCACTGAGTATGCCAAACAAATTCAAGTGAATGCGCAGGCAATGGCCAAAGAATTTAATGCCAGGGGTTACGACTTAATTAGTAACGGTACAGATAATCACCTAATGTTGATTGACCTCCGCAATAAAAATATCACAGGCAAAAAAGCGCAGGAGACTCTCGATAAAGCAGGAATTACTTTAAACAAAAATGCCGTTCCATTTGATGATAAGAGCCCGTTCGTAACTTCGGGTATGCGGGTAGGTGTTCCCGCCATTACTACAAGAGGAATGATGGAAAATGATATGAAAGATGTAGTAAACCTGGTAGATAAAATTCTTATGAACCTGGATGATGAAAAAATGATTGCATCGGTAAAAATTGAGGTGGAGGAGCTAGTGCAGAAATTTCCGTTGTATCCTGAGCTAGGCTAACCCGGGGACCTTTTTTAATAAATCCGGATTATTAATTCGCACGGATTAATTTTGCAATAAATTAAATTCATGATACAGAGAGTACAAACTGTCTGGATGCTTTTAGCAGCATTAGCAGTTTTCCTTACAATGAAGTTCTTATTTTATAGTGGTACACTCATTTCAGACAATCAATACCATCCTCTCTTAGCAACAGATCATTTATTGATTCTTATTCTTACGAGTGCTCTGGGTACCGGAATAGTCATCAACATTTTTTTATTTAAAAACAGGAAGGTTCAAAGCCGGATAATTTTGATTGCAATAATTTTGGAATGCCTGATTATTTTTTTATACATCAAACAAACCGAACAATATTCGGCAGGAAGCTATAGCCTTTGGTCAGCACTACACATCTTAATAATTATATTTCTTTTTCTTTCGGCGAGAGGAATTTATAAAGACTCAAAACTTATAAGAGATAGCAACAGGTTACGGTAACCTATCTTATCACTTGATACCAAATACTTAAATATATTTTCCGGTATAACTTTCCTTAACTTTTTTTAAACCAGAAGGAATGCCGGCATATACTAGATTTCCGCCTCCATCCCCAGCCTCAGGCCCCAGATCAATAACCCAATCTGCCGATTTTATTACATCAGTATTGTGTTCGATTACAATAATAGAGTGTCCTTGTTCGATTAATGCGTTAAAGGAGCGCAATAATTTTTTGATATCATGAAAATGCAAACCCGTTGTTGGTTCATCAAAAATAAACAGGAGGTTCCCCTGCCCCTTTCCTTTTCCCAAAAAAGAAGCGAGTTTTACACGCTGTGCTTCGCCACCACTTAATGTATCCGACGATTGGCCCAGTTTTATATAACCCAGTCCAACATCACTTAAGGGTTGAATTTTTTTTGCAACATCCAGCCCGGGTTCTTCCTTTTTCTTATTGGCAATTCCGCCACTAAAAAATTCAATCGCCTCATCAACACTCATTTCAAGCACATCATAAATATTTTTTTCACGATAAGTTACCTCAAGCACTTCCTGTTTAAATCGTTTGCCGCCACAAACATCACAAACCAAATGAACATCAGCAAGAAATTGCATCTCTACCACCTGCTCCCCTTCCCCTTTGCATGCATCACAGCGTCCACCGTCAACATTAAAAGAAAAATGCTTTGGTTGATAGCCACGCATTTTACTTAATGGTTGTTTGCTGAAAAGATCTCTTATTTCATCGTAGGCTTTTATATAAGTTACGGGGTTGCTTCGCGAAGATTTGCCAATTGGATTCTGATCAATCATTTCAATTTCTGAGATATAATCGACATCGCCCGTAAGCCCTTTACTCAATCCGGCCTTCTCTGCAAACTCGCCTTTTAATTTTTTAAGTGAGGGGTATAAAATCTGTTTTACCAATGTTGTTTTACCGCTTCCGCTCACGCCACTTACCACACATAAAACATTTAATGGAAATACTATATCAATATCCTGCAGGTTATTTTGGCGTGCACCCTTTACCGTTATAGACCGGTTCCACTTCCGAGTATGTTTTGGCGGTTCAACAGATAATTGTCCACTTAAATATTTTCCGGTGAGACTGTCGGGATTACTTACTATATCATCGTAGTTACCTTCTGCAATTACTTCACCGCCCAAATGACTGGCCAAAGGTCCCATATCAATTATATGATCGGCCTCACGCATTATCATTTCATCATGCTCAACCACCACAACCGTATTGCCCAGGTCCCTGAGATTTTTTAAAACAACAATTAATCTTTCCGTATCTCTTGAATGAAGGCCTATTGAAGGTTCATCTAATATATATAAAGAATTGGTGAGATTGCTGCCGAGGCTACGGGTTAATTGAATGCGCTGGCTTTCTCCACCGCTTAAGGAATTGGCTAACCTGTTTAAGGTTAAATAACCCAAACCAACATCAAGCAAAGTATCAAGCCTGTTATTAATTTCTATCAAAATTCGTTTTGCAACTGTTTTTTGATATTCAGATAATTCAATTTCATCAAACCATTTCTTGAGATCTTTAACCGGCATCTCACATAGCTCTCCAATATTCTTATGATTTACCTGGACATACAGTGCTTCCTTCCTTAAACGATAACCATGGCATTCGGGGCAAAGTGTTCTTCCACGATATCGGCTTAATAAAACCCGGTATTGCACCTTATATAAATTTTGTTCTACTTCTTTAAAAAATTCATCAAGGCCAGAAAAATATGCATTACCGGTCCACAATAGATTGTACTGTGCGGAAGTAAGATCTATAATTGGCTTATGAATTGGAAAGTCAAAATGCCTTGCTGAGCGAATTAATTTTTCTTTCCATAGTCCGAGCTTCTCTCCACGCCAGGGAGCGATAGCGTTTTCAAAAACGCTTAATCTCTTATCGGGAATTACAAGGTCAGGATCAATACCAAGCACCAAAGAAAATCCGCCACACACCGGGCACGCGCCATAAGGATTATTGAATGAAAATAAATTGGGTACAGGTTCCTCGAACTTTATCCCATCAAGCTCAAACTTATTGGAGAAATGCAAAGTTTCCGAGTTGTTGATCTCAAGAGTCACCTCTCCTTCGCCTTCATAAAAAGCAGTGGTAACGGAGTCGCTTATACGATGTTTATCATCTTCGTCGAAATCTTTAACGATCAGCCGATCGATAAGTACATAAGTTGTGGCATGTGTAAACAGGGAAGCTAGATTTTTCTTTTCCTGGATATCTTCTATCCTCATGATTTCACCATTTGAATAAATTCTGGAAAATCCTTTTTGCATTAAAATGTTCAGTTCTTCCTTTACATCCCTGTTATGATGTTGTCTGAAGTTGACTAAAAGTAATATTTTATCTCCCGTTTTAAAACCTTCGATAGCTTTCACCACGTCATTAACATCATCCTTATTTACTTCTCTCCCGCTTACGGGGGAAATTGTTTTTCCAACTCTCGCGAATAACAAACGTAGATAATCATAAATCTCCGTCATGCTGCCCACCGTGGAACGCGGTGTCCGTGTGATCACTTTCTGTTCGATAGCAATTGCCGGACACAATCCTTTTATATAATCCACATCAGGTTTATTCATACGCGCCATAAACTGCCTTGCATAAGCGCTAAGGCTTTCCGCATATCGTCTTTGTCCTTCTGCAAATAATGTATCAATAGTAAGAGAAGATTTGCCGGAGCCTGAAACTCCCGTAACTACTATAAATTTATTACGTGGAATTTCGACCGTTATATTTTTGAGATTATGTACCCTTGCACCCTTAATATAAATATTATTAGAGGGAACTACTACTTGCTCAGGCTTCTTACTTTTGGAAATTTTACTTGTCTTCATTTTACGGATTGCAAAAATAACGAATCGTAATTTTACGAATACATCCCGAGTACTATTGCCCTAATTTGCGCTTTTACCAAAATAATTTAGCAAAACATTTGGAAGTTTTGTTTTATGTCATAATTTAGGTCTTCCAATTATCCAGAAAGAAATGAAGAACCTTCTGCACTCCGCATTTGATTCCCACATTTATTTTTCTTCTTAATTGGATTAAGACTTACACAATATCCTAAACCAAAAATTGTAAACAGTTTATGAAATCCATGTCCACTTTATCCGACCAACAATTGATCCACCTTTACCTTGATGGTGATGTTGAAGCACTAACAAATCTTGTACATCGTTACAAAGACAAAATTTATACGTCCATCTATTTGTTAGTGAAGGACAAATATCTTGCAGAAGATATTTTCCAGGATGCCTTTATCAGGGTGATTGATACCATTAATGGCGGCCGCTACACAGACGAAGGAAAATTTTTACCATGGGCAATGCGCATCGCTCATAATTTATGTGTAGATCATTTCAGAAAAATTAAGCGTAGCCCATCCATCAAAACAAGCGATGACCGCGACATTTTCGAAGTAATTAATTTTTCAGAAGCAGGTGCCGACGAAAGAATGATGCAGGTTCAAAGTCATGAAAGAGTGAGAAAATTATTGGAAATGTTACCCGAAGATCAAAGAGAAGTTATTGTTATGAGGCACTATGCCGAACTTAGCTTTAAAGAAATTGCCAAGCTAACCAATTGCAGCATTAACACGGCTTTGGGACGTATGCGTTATGGTCTTATTAATTTAAGAAAAATGATGACTGAAAAGCAAATTGCTTTATAATATATTTTGTAACCCCCAAATTACAAAGCCTGATCCCTTTCAAGAATTTGAAAGGGATTTTTATTGAATGAGATCTCCTGTTTGACGAATGTCTTTCAATTAATTTTTTTTAAAATAGTTCTGAAGAGAACAGTAAAACCAGCAGCATTTTATTCCGTCAGTTATTCTTAAGATAATATTTTATGAATAAATACTTATTTGCTTCCTTAGTTTTGGTTTTTTGTTTGTCTTCTGTCGCCGATGCGCAAGTGGGCGTTTACATTGGTCCACGATTCGGCTATGGCCCCGGCTACGGAAGAGGTCCACGTTATCCCAGAAGACGGCGGCCACAGAACCTTCCACCTTTTCAACCAACCGTTAATCTTTCATTCGGGTATGGATTTCCCAATCTTGATAAAAACGAACTTCCCGAATTTTCAAATCTTTACAAAGGAACGACCACTTCGCAAACCGGCCCTGTTACAGGTGCAATTGATTACCGGTTTTCCCGCGGGATGAGCATTGGTGTGCTCGTTATTCACGGTAAAATAACAACTCCTTATTATAATTACAACGATGCTTCAACGCCGGCACTGCAAGGCTCGTTAGACAACTGGAGCGTTATGCTTAATTTTATGCATTATATACCGGCGGGCGAAAAAATAACCCCCTATTTACGAACCGCGATTGGCATTAATACATGGAATTAGAATTATGTTGATCCACAGGGAAATAAAATTAGTTTGGATGGAACGCCTTCAGAGCTGGCTTACCAGGTCGGTCTGGGAGCAGACTTTTATCTTTCTAAGAATGCGGGAATCTTTTTAGAAGGAAGCTATGGCAAATATATATTGCATGGAGGTCTCAGTTTTAAATTCTAATTTTTAACCCAACAACCCCCAATTAGCGATCATCAAAAAATTTTGTTGCTCATTGCATAATAAATAAATAAAATTCCTGTTCAATCGTTGTTATTAGACAAAGTGCATATTAAAGCGAAATGATTGTCAATTTCACATTTCTATTACATTTGCAGATATTTTAAAAAGAAGAACTAATCTATTTGAAAGGATTTTGTTTTAAGAACTTAAATTTGTGCAGTGAGCAAAAATCTCAATAAAGTAACCGCAGCAGGGTTACTTATTGCTTTAGGGATCATTTATGGCGACATCGGTACTTCCCCTCTCTACGTTCTAAATGCCATCATAAGAGATAGAATAATTTCAAAAGAACTCATATTAGGAGGACTGTCTTGTATTATTTGGACGCTCACTTTACAAACTACTGTAAAGTATGTAATACTCACGTTAAAGGCCGATAACAGGGGTGAAGGTGGAATATTTTCGTTGTATGCATTGGTGAGAAGACAAAGAAAGTGGCTGGTATTTCCAGCTATTATTGGCGGCGCCTCACTTCTGGCTGATGGAATGATTACACCTCCGATATCAGTTACGGCAGCTATAGAAGGTTTGAAACAGATTCAACTCTTTAACGATATAGGTGATTCTACTGTCGTTTATATTGTATTGGCAATATTGGTAGTTTTATTTTTTGCGCAGCAATTTGGTACAGCTTCAATAGGCAAAATGTTTGGACCTATTATGTTTACCTGGTTTTTAATGTTAACTATTTTAGGATTTTCACACATCTTCGATGACCTCTATATTTTCAATGCTTTTAACCCATATTATGCAATAAAATTATTGACCATTTACCCAGGCGGTTTCTGGATACTCGGCGCCGTATTTCTCTGTACTACAGGAGCTGAAGCATTGTACAGTGATCTTGGACATTGTGGCCGCGATAACATCCGTTTTTCATGGATATATGTAAAGTCGGCATTAATTATAAATTATCTTGGCCAGGGAGCATGGCTTTTATCAAACCACACGGGCAAAACTTTTACCAAAGATATTATTGATAAAGGGTTCAATCCCTTTTACGGCATTATGCCTGAAAGTTTTAAAATTATCGGGATAGTAATTGCGACAGTCGCTGCCATTATTGCCAGCCAGGCGTTAATAAGCGGTTCGTTTACGCTTATCAGTGAGAGCATGCGTTTGAATCTTTGGCCCAAAATGAAAATTAATTATCCGACTGAAGAAAGAGGCCAACTATTTATCCCGGGCATAAATACTGTTTTGTTCATCGGCTGCGTCGGCATCACACTCTATTTCAGAACGTCGTCTAATATGGAAGCAGCTTACGGACTCGCCATAACGCTTTGTATGCTTGCCACGTCCATCCTCTTTGCCAATTTTCTTGTTTCGCGACGAACGTCTAAGTTTTTTATTTACTTGTATCTCGTGGTTTATCTTACTATTGAACTTGGCTTTTTGTTTGCAAATCTTAATAAGTTTCCCCACGGCGGCTTTGTTACACTAATTGTTGGGGGCGCCCTTTTTTCGATAATGTATGTATGGTTCAGGGCACGAAAGGTTAAAAACCGTTATGTAGAATTTGTACGGCTTGAGCAATACCTGCCCACCATCCAGGAACTCAGCAACGACCATTCCATACCGAAGTATGCTACTCACCTCGTTTATTTAACCAGCGCTAATAACCCAAAAGAAATTGAACATAAAATAATTTATTCCATTTTAAATCGGAAGCCGAAACGTGCAGATATTTATTGGTTCGTTCATGTGGATACACAAGATGATCCATATACCTGTGAATATTCCGTAGAAACCATAATTCCCAATGAGATTATACGTGTAGAATTCCGCCTTGGCTTTAGAATGGAGCCCAGGATAAATTTAATGTTCAGGAAAGTAGTGGAAGATATGGTGAACAATAAAGAAGTAAATATTACCAGCCGATACGAAAGCCTGCAGCGCAATAATGTAGTCGGCGATTTCCAATTTATTGTAATGGAAAAATTTCTCTCGCAAGACAATGAATTACCCTTCTTCGAAAAATTAATTATGAAATTATATTTCTGGGTGAAAGAGATCAGCTTAAGCGAAGAAAGAGGTTTTGGGTTGGAACAAAATAATGTCACGGTGGAAAAATTTCCTCTTATTGTTGCACCGGTAAGTAAATTAAAACTAAGCCGCATTTTTACCGATGAAAAGTGATAGGTAAGCAATACTGATGATCACCAGGCATTGAACAAATCCTGTTTTTATTATTTAATCCATTTCAATTTTTCTTGTACATTGCTACTAGTTATAGTCAATTGCGTTTTGCAAAAACGCCCATACTTCATTGCCAATCGTTAGCTATTTGTCTTCAACTTTCATTTATATTATTTCAGGATATGCGCTCATAATTATTATTATTTATCTAATCCAGGAAAAATTAATTTTTAAACCAGAAAAATTAAAACAGGATTTTCTTTACAAATACGATGCGCCGTTTAAAGAATTATTTATTGATGTTGAGCCAGGGGTGAGAATTAATGGACTGCACTTTTATGTTGAAGATCCATATGGACTCATTCTTTATTTGCATGGAAATACAAGGAGCATAAAAGGATGGGCTAAATATGCAAAAGATTTTTACAGGTATAAATATGATGTGGTGTTGGTCGACTATCGAGGCTTTGGAAAAAGCACCGGCAAACGCGGTGAAAAAGCTATGTTCAAGGACATGCAGGTGGTGTACGATTCTCTTGCAAAACAATACAGCCAAAACCAGATCATTATTTATGGAAGAAGTCTTGGAAGCGGCTTCGCAGCCAAACTCGCCAGCGATAATTCACCCAGGTATCTAATTTTGGACGCACCATTTTATAGTTTCGAAAAAGCCGTGCAGCGCTTTTTACCGATACTCCCGGTTAAGTTTGTTTTACGTTTTCAATTACAAACCAATAAGTGGATACTGAAAGTAAGATGCCATACTTATATTTTGCATGGAACGAAAGATTGGCTTATTCCTATAAAGCAAAGTGAACATCTTCAAAAACTGAATCCAAATAAAATAACATTAATTCGTATTGAAGGTGGAGGGCATAACAATCTTCCTTCATTTCCTCAATACCATAATTTCGTCCGGGATATCTTAGCTCCATGACATAATTAAGTTACATCGACTTTAATAAAAGTTAACAGTGAAAAAAGACAAAATTACAAGAACGCCAAAGCAAAAATTTCTGAGATGGACAAAGATCATCATTTTCATTTACGGCTCAGCCGGAATTGCTTTGTATTACCTGCAGGAGAAATTATTGCTTCGGTCAACACCACTTTCTGCTGACTACCAGTTTAAATTTAATGTTCCATTTAAAGAAGTGAATATCCCTTTAAATGCCACTGACAACCTGAACCTTGTTCAGTTTTTTCCCGGAGATTCAACACGTAAAGGCGTTGTACTTTATTTTCACGGCAACCGTGAAAATATAAATCACTATGCCGAATACGCTGCCAATTTTACAAAACACGATTATGAAGTGTGGATG
>NZ_JBMQQG010000187.1:0-19356 GCF_057362405.1 Ginsengibacter sp. | reverse complement strand
TTTCTCTCCATTTTAAACTTGTCTTCATTATTTTGCAAACTCCTTTTGTACCATTTCAGCATGGGCTAAATGCGCTTTAAGTGTTGGGAGTACATCCTGCAATAATTTTTTTAATTCTGCATTTTGGCTTTGCGGTATCAGCAAATTTTCGACAGCGTCGATAACGGCTTTATGATAGGCAACTTCATTATCTATATAAGCTTTATCAAAGGCTTTCCCGGATTTTGAATTCAACTGTTTTTTTGTTTTTTCTGCATCAGACAAAAGCTTTTGGCTTACTGCATTATCTTTTGGAGTAACTCCTAATTTAGTAACCAATGCTACGGCCTGTTTAATTACGGCAGTGTGGTCATCGCTCATGGTTTGAGCAAATTTCAATGCATACGCACTTTTAGATTTTACTTTTGCAATATTTGCATAATTCACATCTATTTGATTAGCGACTACCGCTACAGAAGCTATTTCAGGATCGGATAATTTAGAGGTAGCAGATTGCGAGTATGCATTATCGGTAGTTAACATGCCTATGACCATCGCGGCCATAAAAGGCTTCATAAATTGTTTCATAATTTTTAAAGTTTAATTTATTTTATAACCAGTTAGAGTATCCGAAAGAAGGAAAGGTTACAATAAAATAAGAGGTGATAAAAGAAAGCTGACACCCGGCGGCATCATATTTTTTTCATAACGTTATCTACTATTTTATCACAATAGATGAGATTGAATTCGTAGATGTCTTCAGGAGAATATATTTTTTCTATTTCTTTTCGCAGCATCATTTTAGCACGGTTCAGGCGCACTTTTACATTTGCTGTTGTAATGTTTAATAATTCAGCAGTTTCGGCTACACTTAATCCGGTTAGTTCCCGCAGCGTAAAAGTCATCCTGTAATCTTCAGGTAAATTTTTGAGCGCAGTCTCAATAACATTTTTCAATTCTTTATTAACAACAGATCTGTCGGGGTTGCTATTTTTGGTAGTCAGAAACATTGCTCCGGAATTTTGGTTAACTGATATTTCTACAGTGGGCTTATTTCGAAAACTGAGTTTTTGAGATTTATGATAACATAGGTTCAGCATTATTCTTATAATCCATGTCTTAAAAGAAGAACGATTTTCAAACTTAGAAAGATTTTGAAAGCCGTTAATAAATGCTTCCTGCATTAAGTCTTCAGTATCCTGATGATTATACCCATAACCTCTACCTGTTTTATAAAGAACAGGATTATACCGCCGGATTAAAATCTCAAACAATGCCTTATTTCCTAATAAAATCTCCTGAATAACCACGGGGTCAGGGTATTGCTCAATATTCTTATAAACAGTAGCGTAATTCATAAAATAATGTTTTGTCTTTGAAATACTTTTTTCGTTAATAGACTCATCAAAACCTATTAGAGTGAGTAAGCAGCAGAAAGGTTACAGAAAAACAAATTTTGACTATCAGACAAATAAATTCTAATCTCTGAAATATCATGGAAATTCACCAATTCTAGTTCTATATCCATCAATAGTTCCTGGTCGCATAATTAAATTTGTTTATTTAAGTTTTCGATATTAGCTTGTTTCAAAATAGCCGCGAACGTCGTTGTATGCATCACTTCTTTAATTTACTTTGGAAATAATGGGTTTTTAGAATGTTCTTTAAGGGATAGCTGCAACCATTTTACATCGTGCCAGTTCCCAAGTTTATAAATGCCTTTTTCAAAAATGCCTACCTCCTGAAAGCCCAGGTTTTTATGAAATACTTCGCTTTTAGCGTTAGGCAGAACTACCCCGGCAAATACGTTGATTAAATTCTGAAGTTTAAGTATCTTGAATAGTGTCTGATAAAGGGTTTTTGCAACTCCTTTAGCATAATAGCCTGAGACAATATAAATACTTGTTGCTGCTGACCATTGATGACCCTGGGCCAGCCTGAACCTGTTAGCAAAAGTGTAGCCAATAATTATATCATTCATTTCACAAACCAAAACGGGGTAATAAGCAGCTATTTTTTTAATTTTTTTTGAAACCTCTGTCGGGTCCAGGATTTCATACTCGGGTGTTATGGTAGTTAACGTAACAATGGGTTTGTAAATTTCCAATACCTGGCTGATATCAGCGGTTTTTATGAGCCTTATAATGGGATTATTGTTCAACGTAATATTATTTTTTTACAGATGCTATACTTCACGATTACAGTAGTGATATTTTCAATCAATTTGATTTTTATTTTGCAACGCGTTACTATCCTTCCGTAAATTGCTGGTATGTGTTTAAGCCGCTCCAAATATGTTTTGAAATTACTTCTTCTTAATCAATCATATCCAGGAATTCACTTTTTACATCGGGCAGTAAGAACTTACCTCCGAAAAAAGAGGTTATGGTACTGCTGTTTGTATCTCTCACTCCCCTTGAAGAAACACAAAAATGCACTGCATCAATAACAACCGCAACATCATCAGTCTGCAGCACCGCTTTTAATTCTTCCGCAATTTCATTTGTAAGACGTTCCTGCACCTGCGGTCTTTTAGAATAATATTCCACTGTTCGATTAATTTTAGAAAGCCCGATAACTTTTCCGGTGGAGTAATAAGCAACATGCGCTTTGCCTATAATTGGAACAAAATGATGTTCGCAATATGTATAAACAGTAATATTTTTTTCAACAAGCATTCCATTATAATTGTACTTATTTTCAAAAAGCGTAATGCCCGGTTTGTTTTCAGTATTTAAACCGCTAAATATTTCTTTGACATACATCCTGGCAACCCGTTCAGGCGTATTCCTGAGGCTATCATCATTTATATCAAGACCTAATAAAACCATTATTTGCTTAAAATGTTCACGAATGAATTTTATTTTGGTTTCATCATCCAGGATATCCGTATTTGTGTGCTGTAATCTTTCAATCGGACTGCCAGGTATATTTCCGTTGATTTTTTTTAATTCAATTCCATTAAGATGCCCTGAAAATGTATTTCCATTTTGCTTCATGAGTTTCAATTAATTTTATTAATGTATTTTATAACGTTAGAGTAAATGAACTGAAGAAGGGTTACAAACTATAAGTCAGAAAATTTCTTTGCAGATTGCTGCAAGGGTTGGTTCTGCAAAATTTTTATTACTCTCGTCAAAATTATAGTGCCTTAATTAGTTTGGTATTAAAGTAACATTAGAAAGTGATTAGAAAATATCCTGTTCTATTCAATTAATTTTTTCAGTTTTTTTTCTTTTAAAATCGCAACATCTTTTCCGGTTAAACGAACAATTTTTTCTTTTTCCAGTTCTGTAATCATCCTGAAGAAAGTTTCGTAAGTAGTTCCTGCATAAGAAGCCAAGTCCTGTTTCGTTAATGTGATATTTATGTATCCTTCTCCGTTTTCACCAAAATCTTTTTTCAACATTAGCAGTGTTTCTGCAACACGAGATTTCACATCGAAGTGGACAAGATTTCCAATTCTTCTCTCCGCGTGTTGCAGCTCATTCGCGTAAAATTGCATGAGCGTATAAGTAAGCTGTGGATTTGTCTGTAAGGTAATCTCAAAAAAAGAGATATCTATAAAACAGAGTGTCACTTCTCCCAAAGCAGTTGCGGACACGGGATATACTTTTTGATTTCCCAGACCACGATAGCCAATTATATCGCCTTCTCTTGCAAAATGCAAAATGAGTTGCTTCTCCTTCCCCCATTTCCTGTGCACCTTTACATTTCCCTTAAATAAAAAATAGATTCCTTTTACTATACTTCCTTCTTCAAAAATTTTTTGCCCTTTTTTAAACTGAAAATTTTGCTTATTCGTTTGTATTGCAGGCAACCAATGTTTCAAACTATTCCTGCACAGGAAGCATGTTTTCAAATTGCAACTATTATGAGCTTTTTTCATATTGTAAGAACATCCTTTTTTTGTGTTTATTCAATCTATATGTTATCGTCTAAATATTTATTACTTAAAAATAGATACAAAATATGATATATATCATATTTTTGCTTTTTGATAAGATTAGAATTAATTCATGAAAAAAAATGAAAGACCCGAAAATGGAATCCCGATTTCAATTTCATTACAACCAACTCTTGATGCTGAAAATATTATTCCGCCTGCATCAGTACATAAGCAGAGATTGCTTACTATATCCGCGTTATCTGTATTAGTAGCAATTTGTATCAGCTTTATTGCCAAATTTCTCATTTATTTAATTAACCTGGTTACCAATATTTCTTTTTATGGAAACTGGTCTATGGCTCATTCAACTCCTGTAAACAATTTACTTGGCATAGGCGTAATTATTGTCCCCGTAGTTGGAGGAATTATTGTTGGGCTTATGGCTTTATATGGTTCCAAAGCAATACGCGGACATGGCATTCCTGAAGCAATGGAACAAATATTAACCAATCAAAGTAAAATCAAGCCAACGATTACTTATTTAAAACCAATTTCATCTGCTATTGCCATTGGTACTGGTGGACCATTTGGTGCCGAAGGTCCCATCATTGCAACGGGAGGCGCATTAGGCAGCACGTTAGGGCAATTATTAAAAATAACCCATAACGAAAGAAAAATATTATTGGCTGCGGGTTCAACAGCTGGTATGGCGGCAATTTTTGGAAGCCCTGTTTCCGCTATTTTTTTGGCCATTGAACTTTTATTGTTTGAATTTTCTCCCCGTTCTATAATTCCTGTTGCCTTAGCCTGTATTACTGGTGCGGCCGGCCATCACTTGCTGTTTGGTACAGGGCCGGTTTTCGCAGTAAATAAAATTATTGAAACGCCAGCTAATACTTCATTGGTTGCTTATAGTATAATGGGTATCGTAATCGGCTTTCTCTCGATAGGCGTTACAAAAATTGTCTACCTGATTGAAGACGGTTTTGAAAAGCTTCCTGTACATTGGATGTGGTGGCCTGCCATTGGAGGACTGGTAGTTGGTATAATCGGATATTTTGCTCCCCGTACACTCGGTGTTGGATACGTCAACATTACCGACCTGCTTTCAGTCAACATGACAATGCGTATAGTGTTGAATTTATGCGTCCTTAAATTTATTTCCTGGGCCATTGCATTAGGAAGCGGCACATCTGGCGGAACGCTTGCCCCCTTGTTCACGATAGGAGGAGCTGCCGGCATATTATTAGGTAGCCTGATTCTTTATCTCTTTCCTACATCCGGTGTCACGTTGCCATTGGCCGCATTAGTTGGCATGTCTGCTTTATTTGCCGGCGCATCAAGGGCTTTTTTAACCTCTATCATCTTTGCTCTTGAAACAACAGGCCAATCAAATGCATTATTACCCCTGTTAGCCACTTGCGGAGCATCTTACATTGTCTCCTATTTCCTAATGGAAAGCACCATAATGACCGAAAAAATTTCTCGGCGTGGCGTAAAAACTCCTGATTCTTATGAACCGGATATTTTAGAAAAAATTCCTGTTGAACAGGTAATGGAGAAAAATGGATTAATTATCAGCGGGGATAATAATATCAGCGAAGTATTGGACTGGCTTAATGATGAACCGGAATATAACCGCAATTATTTTATAGTTTCAAATGAAAATGGTGAGTACAAAGGCATTTTAAGTTCATCTAATTTATTCAATAAAATTCATAAAGCAGAAACTCCGATAGGGGAACTAATCAAACGCAAAAATATTTCAGTTTATATCGATGACAGCTTGCGGACGGCAGTGGAATTAATGGCCAAAGAAAATATAGACGTATTACCTGTTGTGTCTAAAGAAAGCAGCAATGTAATTGGCACATTATCCTATCAAAATATTATCGCCAGCTATAGACAAAGTATAGATGAACACACAGAAAAAAGCCCGGATATTTCATTGAAGAGAAGAGGCTTAAAAATGTTGGTTCGGGGACAACGAATGATTGCTAACTGGAAAACTAATACAGAATAATGTTTTCGCCTTAGGTCAGGATCAATAGTGAATTGAAATAAGATAATCTGTCTACAACAGCTATTAAAGATTATATAAATCTTGAGGATTCATGTCTGCGTCATTTTTCAGTAAGGATTTGTTCCTTTGAAAATCATATTTTTGCGCCGTGAAAAAATCATTAAAAATCATAGCTGTGTCGGGCATTTTACTCCTGTATTGCTTTGCTATTAGCATATACAGCAGCAATGCTTTTAGTTCCAGCGTTTTTTTTTCGCCACTTAAAACTTCAGAAAACCAACTTCATAAATCTGAAGTTTCACCAAAATTATTTTGCCACACAGCCCCAACGGAGAGTTCGGTATTTGCAGGTAGCCATATACCCGTTCCTTCTTTAAAAAACTCTTTGAGCGAATTTGCGGCCTGCGCCAAAGCAACACAGAAATTGTATTTGAGTGCAATTTCACAGTACAACTTTTACGCGCAAAATTTATTGATCCGGTTAAAACAAACCGACTTTATATATCCGTTCCATCATTTCTGGTAATCCATTTTTATTTATGCCTTGATAATAACAAGGCAATTGTATTTCCTTTTTTGGAGGTGTGAAATTTATTTTTATGCCTGTCGCGAAAATGTATTATTAAAAAAATAAAAAAATAAAATGGATTCAGGAACAATAATTATCGCAATACTATTTATACTCGTTTGCTCCGCACCATTTGTAATAATGGGCAGAAACAGCAAGAAACGAGAAAAACAATTTTTACGAACACTTTTAGAAATGGTATATAAAAATAATGGCAAGCTCTCTAATTACGACTTTTTAACGCATGCGGCGATCGGAATAGACAATGACACCAATCTGGTTCTTTTTGTAAAAAAAGTGAACGATATAGAAACCCATCAACTGGCAACTTTGCATGAAATTCAAAGGTGCTATGTGATAACCGCAACCAGAAACGGAAGAAATGAAGATGGCATCTTTAAAATCATTGACAAACTTGAATTGGTATTTGAACACCGGGACAAACGCAAAGCAGATACAATATTAGAATTTTATAACGCAGATTATAGCAGCCCGACATTAACTGGAGAACTTCAGCTAGTGGAAAAATGGTGTAAGATGCTCAATGATAAAATTGCCGTTTCTGCATCACAAGTAAAAATGATTGCGTAGGAAGTCACAACAAACTCTGTTTAATTACCTGGACACTTTTTAAATTGAATAAAAGGCGATGGAGTCTGTTTTGTTCAATTTTTGTAATGGGCCCTGTGATAAGCTTGTCGTGATTTATTTATACAGCAACGTCTAAATAGCCAAGGCTCATTATTATTTTACCGTTTATCTCACGGGTTCAAAAGCACCTACATATCTTTAGGCTCTTTTATAGCTTTCTTTTCCTTTACGAGTTGAAACGATGGCGGTGCGCCGCTAACAGTCACTTTATCTTCATAAAAATACTGTCTTCCCCAAATGCTCGTCAGTTCCTCTATTTGAATTGGCTTATTATTAATTTCCCATGAATATTTTATTGAGAATATAGCACGAACGGGGCCATCCGCTATTTCTTTATAGGTTTCACTTTTGATACCGGTGCCGCCTACACGAATTAATGTGTCTTTTCCATTTGCATCTTTCGCCAGTATCGCAATGGCGCCAGCGCCTAAGGAATTGCCGACATGCAATATATCCATTCCCCAATCTGCAAGGTTATGGTACGAGGGTTCAACTTTAGTTCCCACGCTATCCATTACCATCCTGCATACTCTTTTACCATAAATATCTTTCCCGTTCCTGGTATCAAAGTATAAACGAAACGCCACTTTATCGTTTTCCCATGCGGGGCCTTCCGTTAGGTAAGGCGGCAGCGGATGCATGCTAAAATCAGTCGGCGGATTTTTTACGGGCATCGTATCTTTTGTAATTGTCGGTCCAAAACTATCATCTGCATTTTTTTTACGCACCCTTACGTGAGCCAGAACTACGGCGCCTTTTGGCGTTCCTTCATCGGATATACCAAGCATAAGAGAAACTTTATCAAATGGCGCAAATGAATAAAGAAATGTCGCTTCATCCCAGTTTCCATCACCATCCAAATCATCAAACTGAACAATTTCCTTTTTATCATCACTTGTTTTTACCGAGATAAATTTCCCATCAGGAATATTTCTAATTTTTTTCTGCAGCATATCCCTTGTTAATACTATCAATTCGTCATTACGGATAAGGTTATTGGGATTTACCAACGTTATTTCTGAATCAGAATGATTTTTACATTGCGACAAACAAAAAAAGATGGGAGTAATAATCAGCAGGGATTTGAGTTTAATCATAATTTATTTTTAACATATTTACTTTTCTATATAAAAATTTCTTGCTACAGGCCTTGCACTTTGATAGAACGGTTCTATCGAGCTCCCTATTTGGCACGCAACAACGGCTATCCTTACCGGATATTTACTGCGTTTAGGTATCTCCGTTAAAACAATCTTATCTCCATCGATAATTGCAGGTCCTGACATTATATAATATTGAATGGGCAGACCTGAACTTGCAATAGCATGTAACTTTAGCTGCTTTATGCCTGCTTTCTGATTTTTTATAAAAGGAAAATTAATTTGCTGCTCTTTGCCATTTGTAAATTGATAATGAACTGAAAGTGTTGCGGGCTGCACTGCTCTTCTGAATGAAACATTACCCGGCTGGTCGGCCATTATCATTACGTTTCGCGGTTGTTGCCTGTCAAATTGAATCTTAAATGTGGTGTCATTCACCTGAACAGCCGGGCCCATTACATGGTATAATTTTATTTTACCATTCGCATGATTTAGCGCTTTCCCTGAATCAATTAATCCTCCGGGAACCTGGTGAAGGAAACCACCATGCACATGAAATGTTACTCCATCTTTTTCGGGCAACCATTTAAGATGAACGTAACCATTTCTTTCTACCGGAAGTGTGTCACCATGCTGCACGAAGGTCAGCATCTGTTTCTCCTTCGGATACCTGTAGCCGTTAAAAGCTACCGCGGCTTTTGCCATCTCGCCATCAAAGAACCAATAGGCATGATGCGGATCGCCTTTGTATTGAAGGTATGGCGCGGTATGAAAATGATCAGGTGTAAGGCCACCCGTATCTGTAAGCCAGCCATCTTCAGGCTTAATGCTTTTTAATATCACTTTACCGTTAGCTGGCTTGTCATTGGGAAGCCGGTACTTACAGGCTTTATGAATAAAAAGGGATAAGAATTCCGATTGGTCATCTGTCCAATCCATGTGGCATCCGCCATGATTGAATGCTGCTCCAATTAGATTATCTTCACTCTTGTTTCGTAGTGCAGCGGTAGTTTTTCTTACTACAGGCCAGAAAAAATCACGGTCGCCCGAGCGGCCATCATTGTATTCAGGCAACTCAGAAGTCTGCCCAACAATATATAACAAGGGTATATTTTTAAAGGCGACGGTATCAGGCATTGGATAGGTTCTTATTGGCACAGCGGCAATTACACGACCAGGTCTTTGCGCTGGATAATTCCACGTCATACGGCCATTCCAGGAGTGACCGGTAACAATCAACGGGGCATTTTCAATTTCACTATACCCTGAAACAACAGCAAGGTCCCTGAACATTGTATCCATCAAAGCCGCAGCTTCCTGCTTCATTTCATATGTAATTACCGATTGCTCACCATCTGCCAGCCAGACCATAGCCAGGTTTTCTTCGGCAGCAGTTTTGCGTACAACAGGCGATTCCATCCAGTTGCGCTCCAACGCATTTTCCGCGGCAAAGATGATGCCTCGTACATAAGTGCATTTAGGCGGTATCCACAAATAGGCTGTTCTCGTACCAACGGGAACCTTATATTGGTATACTGCATCGTAAGGAGATTTTTGCGCAGATGAATTATAAAACACCAACAACAGAACCAGTAAAGCCAGGACATGTTTATAATTTTTTCTTTGATGCATCAGATGGTTCTTATTGCTTTGTATTATCAATATTGATCAACAACATTTTATCCTTATCATATTTTATTGAAGCCGGTTTATCATTAACCGTAAGACTATTAATATTGCCCGGTGCAAGCGATGCTTCAATTAAGGGCTCGCCCTGCAATTGCACATGCATTTTTTTGCCCTCCTTTTCAGCATACATAAAAACTTCCGATAAAGAGCTTAATACAACAGTACCATTCCTGCGCAGGTAATTTCCATTACTGATGAAATACGATGAAAGCTGTGAATGATCGTTCTGTCAGCGTTATCTTTACTCAATGAACTATAGATTGCGTCAAATGTTACCGATGCGATCCAGTTAGTATGACTGGTACCGAGACCTGCATTCCAACGTGGCGTTCTATCATCCATACCATCCCATTCTTTCTTATTCACCACCTCCATAAGCAATGCTTTTGCTCTTGCTGCATAACGATCATCTTTTGTTACATTATAGGCTAGTGCCAGTTGTTCCATATTGCCGCCCGCAGGTCGTTGCAGCCAGTTGTCGCATCGTTGTTTTAATGCATTCCAATTAGCCGCCATTAATGTATCCGTCTTAATTCTTTCTTTTAAAAGATTTACCCGCTGAGTTGTATAGAAAAGATAAGGATGTTGTTTCTGGGCAAGAACCTGGTTAATACTTATAACCAAAATACCAGCCATTATAAAAGTTCTTATTGCTGATGATTTGCGGGAATGTGTGAGAGCACCAGGTGATGGGTTAAGCGATGAAAAATAAATAGTGGACTCAAAGTGATTATTTTCCACCTTTTGATAATAGTTATTTTTTTTCATAATTATTTTTTTCGGTGCATTCAAAAGATCCTGCCTAATCAATAAATTGCCAGTCAACAACCGAATATTGATTTGCAGAAACTGCTGTTGCTTTATCTCTCATTAAATCACCCTTTTTCAAATCATTATCCCAGGCAATTTCTACCTTGTTTAACGTAGGTTTATATTCTCCGACTTCTTCATATAACACTTCAGGCTTTTCATTTCTTCCAAAAACCAATGCCATAAGATTCCAGCTATCAGGATCTTCGGTATGCAGTGTCGGTTTAGCCAGAGGCAAGATTGTACCTGCTTTTATGAACAATGGTATTTTGTTTAATGGAACATCTATCGCATATTCTTTTTTACCCGCATACTTCTCGTGCGACCAGAAGTCAAACCAATTGCCTTCGGGTAAATAAACTTTCCTGTTCTTCTCGCCTTCAACAACCGGCGCAACAATCATATTATCTCCTACCAAAAATTGGTTGCTGATATTTCGAACTGCCGGATCATCGGGGTAATTGATCACTAACGCCTTGAAGGGTGGAATTCCTTCTTTTTTATAACGAACAAATGCTGCGTGCAGGTAAGGAATTAGTTTCATTCGCAGCTCAATTATTTCCCTGCATTGCGCTTCGAGTTCTTGCCAATTGTCTGCAAAATGCCCTTCGTTATTGGCCTTGCGTTCAATTTGTTTCCATGGTGCATTCTTCAGATACCACGCATTGATCATTGCCAATGGCGAAAAAATAACAGATTGTAATCTCCTGATGAGGTCTTCATTACTTTTGGCGTCTCTTACTTCGGGCGTCCAAAGCAAACCACTAAAAGATGATTGTGCCACGGCATGTATGTACGTTTTATGATTATATAAATCGCTATATAAAACAAAAGGGTAAGGCGCAGCCAATGCACCGGATGACCGAACCAATCCATACGTGCGTTCTTTCTTTTGATTAAAAACCTCTACTAATGTATCCTGGTAACGTAAACCAAATAAGCTATGCGTTTGTTCTCCATCCGCGCCGGAAGGAAATTTACTTAACTCCGGAAATGACCAGTTACCGGTAAAATCAGAATTATCACATTCATCTGCTTTATATCCTGACACACCTATATCCACATGCTCTTTTTTATGAAAGGCTCCATAAATTTTCCTCGTTTCCTTTTGAATGAAATCAGGAACCAACCCATCCCAAACCAGGTAATCCCCGGAATAAGGAATCAGATCATCGTGGATGGGTGACAAGGAATGTACAAAGGCATGTTCCCATAAGTTAACCCGGAAATGATCTGCTTTTAAATCTTTAATCATCCGGGCGGGATCAGGAAATTTATCGCTCCATACATAAGAACAGGAATAAGAATGCGATTGCCAATGCGGTTCCAGTCCCAATACATCACAAGGTATTTTACTACTCCGAAAATATTCGCCCATCTTCTTTACTTCCTCCTGTGTAAAATCCGACTGAACCCTGTACCAAAAACCCAGGCCCCAACGGGGAGGCAAAACACCTCCCCCCGAAAATAAATTATAGCGCTGTATAACATTTAATAAAGTTGGCCCGCCAAATATATATACATCCACTCCCTTTGCTTTTGGCACCTCTACCATTATTTCACTATCAGTTCCAAATCCCATACGTTCATAAGGACCTTTTAATGCATTCCATCCATCAGTTCCTTCTTTTTTCAGCGATTCCTTTTTTACAGCACTTTTCTTTTTCTTATTACCCATATAAAAAGTGGCATAGCGGGCCGTGTCAACAAATATGCCGTATCCGGCAGTAGAAACAAAAAAGGGAACAGGAGCATGGGAATCACCGGAATCAATAATAGGATCGGCGTTTACTCTTAATTTCTTTTTTAATCCTCTTTGCTGAAACGATTGAAATTGCAATCCCAGTCCATATAAATATTCATCTGATTGTAACGGCAAATGAACTATCGTGCCGCGTTTATTCACTTCAAACTTAATATCAACAGGGCATTTATTTACTTCGGGCAAGTCCTGCAGAGCCTGGTAATCAGGCGGCACATTTCGTGTACCCTGCGGCGTTATTTTTTCCGGTGTTCCAAATGTAAATTTCCATATGCCAGGCAGCAAATTTGTATTTCCCGGATCTGCTAAATGATCCGTCAATTGCTGAGCGGCAATACCGGATGAAACCATCATCATTCCCGAGACGGCACCAAGTCTATTAATAAATTTTCTTCTTTCCATAATTATAAAATATGTTTTGACGTTTGAAGAACAGGCTAATTGCTGCAATCAAATTTTTTATAAATAGTTTTTCAAACAAATATTAGCGTTTACTCTTTACTTATTTCAACCGCCAATACACCACGTATCGCTCTCTATGTATATCATATAAAGGTTTTAATGTCATTCCTTCTTTTACAGTTTTAAAAGAGAGCGGTTTATCTTTTACCGGTTGTATGTATTGATCAATATGATTTGTATCGAGCGTAAGCGTGGTGTCAATGTTGCCCGGAACATGATAATTGTAAGTGTAATAGTCATTGCGATTAGTGGGATCAGAGTAGGGCTCCCTGCCTGTGAAATTCTCTGTTCCCATTTCACCTGCCAAAACAATAGGGCCATACGCTATGGCAACAAGATCGTGATCATTATTAGCAGGGATGGTATGCAGATGCATCGCGTAATTTACTTCTATGCGGTCGCCGGTTTTCCATTTACGGTTAATAGCAATATAACTATCGGATGCCTGTTTAACTTTTATAGCTTTCCCGTTTACTTTTAATGTAACACCTTCAGTTGCCCATGAAGGATAACGAATGTTGATGGTCATGCTTACATTATTGGCGGAATCGATTGTATACATCATTCTCGCATTGTCAGGAAATTGTGTCTCCTGTCTCAACTTAAAACCTTTCTCTCTCCATCGCAATTCTGAAGAGATAAAAAGATCCACAAATAATGCATCGCTTGTATGATAATAAATTGCCTCGCCATATTTTGCCTGGTTCTCAAAACCTGTACCCACACAGCACCAGAAAGAACTGTCTGGCGTACTATACACTTTGTGCGCACCGGGCAGCATGGGTAAAAAATAAGCGATCATTCCTGTTGCAGGATCCTGCTGGCCGAGTATGTGATTGAACAATGCTTTTTCATAATAGTCGGCGTATTTAATATTACCTGTGTGAATATAAAGATGCCGGGTAAGTTTGAGCATGTTATATACATTGCAGCTTTCGCCTGTAAAGCCCGTTAAATGATCTGATATATCATCGGGTTTAAAAAAATGTTCCTTATCACTATTGCTGCCGGTTGCGAATGAATGATGCGAAACGACAGTTTGCCAGAAAAATTTTGCAATGGAATCCTCTCCGGTTTTATCTTCTATTTCATAATCACGGGTAAGGCCGATAAGTTTGGGGATATAGGTATTGGCATGAGTGCCCTGCAGAATGTCTTCATCAGCTTTTAGCGGATCAAGCATTTTATCGTCATAAAAAAAATCGCCCAGCCATTTATCATGTTCATTGCCGGTGATAGCGTAAAGATTATAGAAGGTTTCATTAATGCCACCAAATTCATTTCGTAACATTACTTCACGCTGCATTTCATTCAAGAGCTTCAATTTCTGATACGCCCATGATGACATGCCTTTTGCTATATCAACCGCCTGCTGGTTATTGCAATAAAGATACTGGTCAATTAAACCGGCCAATATTTTATGCAGTGTATACCAGGGCGCCCATACTTTTTTACCTTCTATATTCCGGTTGATAAACTCTTGCGGGAAAGCACTGAGATAACCGTCCTGGTTAAGTGTTTTCTGCACTTTAGCAAGTATAGATACAATAGTGTCAGCTTTCAGTTTATATATTTCCTTTCCCGTGGAAGCGTACATAAGTGCCAGGCCAGATAAGATGTGCCCGGTAGAATGTCCACGCAGTTCACAATCCAGGGATTCCCATCCACCTAATTTTTCTACTGCATCATAACCACCTTCATCGGCATCGTACATACCAGCATTAACACAGAAACTATGCAATAAACTTTTGGTATTTATGGAAAGTAACCAGCTCTGCTCTCTTTCCATGTTCTGTTTAAAGCGACTATCGAGCAGATGAACATCGTCGAGATCAAAACTATAAACTGCGGGCTGCAGTTCATCTTTTAATGCAAATTTTCCGGCATGCTGACCCGGGTAATGTGATTGTGCAGAACATATTGATGTTGAACAATTCAACATTATGACCATGACAAACAGTTTTTTTATATAGTTATTCATGATTTGCTTTATTAATAACTTCTCTCACCATCATCTCTAATACAGGACTTGTATAAAATGAGGAAAAGCCATTTTTAAATCCTGTTACATGAGTAAGAAAAAATCCATAAACATGATTCGTTTTATCAATCCAGGGATAAGCGCCAGCCCAGGAGGGACTGCTTATTAATGTTGCCTCTCCATTGTGATTTACTTCCTCACGCCATTCACCTAAACCATAAATATCTTTGCGTTTACTTCCTCTTACGTGTTCAACAAATTCACCTGGCTTTACAAGAGCATTTCCAACATGATCTGCCTGCATGGTTTGTATTGCCTTGTATGATAAAATTCTTTTTCCATGATACATTCCATTATTGTAAATCATAGAAAGAAAATGTTCATAATCATGCAATGTGCTTCTTGCCCCGCCGCCCAACATTGGTGCATGTCCGCCTGCGGAATCAACGGGTGTAAAATGTGTATGCAACATTCCTAATGGTATCGCTATTTTTTCTTCAAATAAAGTTTCCCAGTTTTTACCTGTTGCCAGTTCAGCCACGCGGCCAGCAACATTCATTGCAAGACCACCGTATTTAAACATAGTGCCCGGCAATGTATCTGCTGGAAGATTGACAATGTGCGCCACAGATTCTTTTAAAGATTGATAAATATCTATCGGTTTATCTTTCGGTTGGTAATCAGGATAACCGGCAGTATGTGATAAAAGCTGCGCTAAAGGTGCTTCACCTTTTACATCCTTAAACCCGGGCAACCATTTTTTCACTTTGTCACTCCAATTCAATTTGCCTTCATCAACAACAGCAGCGATCGTTGCTGCCGCTAGCCATTTTCCTGCTGAAGCAATGAAAACCACACTATTGGTATTATAGCTGCCAAAATATTTTTCATATACAGGCTTGTTATTTTCTGCAATGATGATGGAAGCACCGTTATAATATCCGCTATCAATCCATGATTGAATTTTATTTTGAATAGATGAAAAATCGTAGCTATTTTTTTTATGTAACTCTTGCGCTAATAACTGCTGCGATGAAAATGAAATGAATAAAAATGTGCAACAGGAAAATGCGCCGCAAAATAAACGATAACTATATGGAGAAAATTTCTTCCTCATTATTTTATTGTATTCCTAAATCTTTTTGAATTTGCTCTAATGTTCGTCCTTTTGTTTCAGGCATTACTTTCCAGATGAAAATCAATGACACCAACATCATAGCGCTGTAAAATACAAATGAATAAAAACCACCATTGGGGCTGCCTTCCACTACTATGGGAAACGTCCATGATATGATAGCCGCCATTATCCAATGGGTAAAACTTCCTAATGAACCGCCCTGCGAACGAACTGAGTTAGGAAATATTTCTGAAATAAATACCCAGATAACGGCTCCTTGTGAAAAGGCAAAGAACGCAATAAATCCAATTAGATAAATTAATACGTTAGTGCTCATTGTACCGCCATGACTAAATGCATAAGCGGTTAAACCAAGAAATACAATCATGCCGGCAGCGCCGATAAGAAGCAATGTTTTCCTTCCAAATCTATCAATCATGGTCATGGCAAGCAAGGTAAAGAATAAGTTGGCAGCGCCAATATAGACTGGCTGCAGGTAAGCCTGGTCTTTTGAAAAACCTGCCATTTCAAATATGCGTGGCGCATAATATAAAATTGCGTTTATGCCTGACAGTTGGTTAAACATTGCAAGGAGCATCGCATATAAAATGGGCTTTTTGTATTTACCATTGAATAAACTTTCCTTTATTCCTTTTTTTGACAGTTCATGTTCTTCACGGATTAATGCAAGCGCATCATGCTCACCGGTTTTTGCAAAAATAAGCTTCGCTTCTTCATCACGGTTATTCAATACCAGCCAACGCGGGCTTTCGGGAATACTTCTCAATAGTAATGCAAATAACGCAGCCGGTACTACCATTATTCCCAGCATCCATCTCCATGAATCTTCACCGATATTCACAAACAGGAAGTTAGTGAGATAAGCTACAAAAATTCCTGTAACGATCATTAATTGAAAAGAGCCCGCAAGCCTTCCACGTTGGCTCGCAGGAGCAATTTCAGAAATATACATTGGGCCAACTACCGACGATGCGCCTACTGCAAGGCCGCCAAAAAATCTGGCTATGATAAATAACAACCAAATTGGCGTGACTGCACAGCCAATCGCCGAGAACAAGTAAAGGATGGCAATAATTGACAATACTTTTTTTCTTCCATAACGCTGCGCAGGTATCCCGGCTACCATGGCACCAATGACGGTACCAATAAGGCTGGAAGCAACTGTAAACCCCTGCCAAAAAGCGCTCAACGACCACAACTGCTGAATAGTTTTTTCAGCGCCGGAAATAACCGCTGTTTCAAAACCAAATAAAAAACCTCCGAGTGCGGCTATTAGCGAAACACGAATAACGTAACCCGATTTTGGTGTATTAAGTGTAGATGTCTCTGTAGAAATTTGCATAGTAAATCATTTATGGTTTGTCGTTATATTTAATTCCTCGTCTTGCCAAAATTATTTATCATCTTAACTTTTATCACCTCTTAAAATTTAAATTATACCAATGCATTGCGGATCTATAACGCATCATAAATGCTTTTTCCTTCTTTCAATTTCTTTGATCTTAGCAATGCTTCCATATAATAATAGTCACCATAAATAATGGATGCATCAATCTCACTGCCGGCAGGTTTATGTCCTGTGCAATGCAATAAAAAAGCATCATTCACATTACGGCTTTGGTATTTTTCCGAAGAAAGGGATGCAAGCATTTTCTCCGCCTTACTCCTATACTCAGTCGCTTTTGCTTTGTCGGAAACAAATGTTGACAATTCTAATAAAGCAGAAGCAGTTACTGCCGCCGCAGAAGCATCTTTCGGTGCATTCGGAATATCAGGCGCATTAAAATCCCAATAAGGAACCATATCATCCGGGAGATCTCTCAAATACCTCTCGGCTACCTTTTCTGCAAAGTCAAGAAATTTTGGATCTTTGGTTTCACGATACACCATTGTGAATCCATAAACAGCCCACGCCTGTCCGCGTGCCCACATGGATGAATCGGCATATCCCTGGTGTGTGATTTTTTTGATTGGCTTTCCGGTTAGGGTATCGTAAACAACCACATGGTAAGAGGAGTAATCAGGGCGAAAATGGTTTTTCATCGTTGTCTCCGCATGCTTAACTGCCATATCGTATAACCGTTGTCCTCCGCCATTTTTAGATGCCCAAAATAATAACTCCAGGTTAATCATGTTGTCGATAATTGTATTGTGACCCCCGAGATTTTTCACTTCGCGGGGCCACGATAATATCGTACCTACTTTTGGATTAAACAGGGTGGCTAATGTATCTGCTGCCGCAATTAATATTTTTTTATATGAAGTATCTTCAGTTAAACGAAAACCATTTCCGAAACTGCAGTTCATCTGAAAACCAAGATCGTGATCGTTTGCAGGATTATACGCAAGCGGGGTTAAAATTTTAGAAAATTTATGAGCTCTATTTTTCCAGGCAGTATCCTTTGTGAATTCATAAGTGTACCATAAAATCCCCGGCCAGAAGCCGCTGCACCAGTCTTTATAATTAACCATACTCCATTGTGTACTTCCATTGGCAATGTTTCTTGGAAGGCTGTCATAATTATTTAATGAGTTGGCAGTTTTTGTTACCTGTTGCACACAGTAATCCAGGTTTTTGTTTACGTCAAATTTATTGCCTGTTGTGCATCCGACCATAACCATTAAAGCAATCGATGTGATAATTGATAGTAGTTTCATTTAATTTTATTTTAATTTTTCGTATACGCTAATCCGGTAGTTACATATATTAGCATAAATTACGGATCACATCTCCGCTACGTTCAACACCCGCAAGGTAAACTGTTCCAGAAAGGGTATTGAATAAAGTATTGCCGCCGGAGGCATAGTTCCCAAAACTCTATAGTGAATTGCAAGGGTCAGAAACAGCATTAGAAAATGTATCCGCCTATATTTCATCTTATTCAGTTTTTTTGAAAATAATATCTTCTACGTGATTGCCTGCATAAATACCGGCAAGGTCGCTAGTCTTATACCAGACCGGCTTCTCTTTCATACCATCGTAGTACAACTTTCCATTGATAACCAGGTTTTCAAATACAATGTGTTTCACTATACGATCATCACTGTATCCATCAATTACCGACATAGCAGCATGTTGGCCATTGTAAACAATGTTTTTAAACAGCACATTTTCTACACCTCTGCCAGGTGAAGTGCAATACTTGGAATTGAAAAATACCCGTACATTAAACAATTGCCCCTTTCTGAAATCTTCTACCCTGATATTCTCAAAGCGAACATTCTTTACGAGGTTGTTGTCTCCCGCATCGATGCTCATGCAACCCTGGTAGTCAATCTGTGCCTCGTTGTGATCGAGTATATC
>NZ_JBMQQG010000186.1:0-8653 GCF_057362405.1 Ginsengibacter sp. | reverse complement strand
TTCATGCCGTGCATGTACCCTATCCATTTTGAATGGGGAGCATTGGGATCCCGTTTTTTAATCCAGAGGTATTCTGCTATTTGTCTCCATACACCCATAAATACTGGTATTCATTAACAAATTAATAAAAAAAATCTGCAACTATTTAAAGCCTGGTTACGTAAGTGAAACAAATTTACTAATCCTATTGTTTTGATTTCATGCAAAATTGCGGCAGATGCGAACGTAAGCATGGCGCCTTATTGAATGACTAAAACTAAAACACGAAAAAAGTAATAATTTAGATTAATGAAAAAGGTAATCAAGAAACATCCTCTTGCCATTCGTTGGTTTCACTGGATTAATTTTCCTGTAATTGCTGTTATGATTTTCAGCGGCATTTTAATTTACTGGGCTAACGATATTTACCGGGTTGGCTGGGGCGATTCAACTGTCTTGAAATTTTTCCCGAATTCATTTTATAAAGCATTGCATCTTCCTTTCAGGCTGGCAGAAGGAATGAGCCTGCATTTTGTTTTTATGTGGATTTTCGCTATCAACGGATTCATCTATGTTTTATATCTTATTTTTTCCGGCGAGTGGCGGCTTATTTTTCCCAATAAGAAATCTTTTAAAGAATCATTCCAGGTGGTGTTGCATGATTTGCACATCAGGAAAACCGCACCTCCTCAAAAAAAATATAATGCGGCACAACGGATTGCTTATACGAGTGTGATTATTATGGGACTTGGATCTTTGCTTACCGGGCTTTCTATTTATAAGCCTATTCAGTTTCATGGTTTGGTGGCTCTCCTCGGCGGTTATGAATGGGCCCGTGCCGAGCATTTTATTTTGACCATACTTTTTACTTTATTTTTCGTAGTTCACATTGTGCAGGTTGTACTTGCCGGGTGGAATAATTTCAGGAGTATGGTTACGGGGCTCGATGTATTGCCTGCTGTTAAGGACGGCACATTGCAACCCGTTGCTATTAACAACGGTAGTGAAATGACTCAATTTAAAACCCCTGTTATAAATATTAATGAATCAACGGAGAAAAAAAATGAACCTCGGTATGATGAAGTTACGGATGCAAATAAACCTGGCGAAGAAACTAATGCAACAGGCATTGAAGATGTGAATAACAATGTTTATTCAGATGATGATAAACCAACAGACCCTAAAGAACTCGACAAATGACAGACATAAATTATAAAGAAGAAATACTTATTTCAGAAAAAAAACTGAGAAGTAAAACTATTATTTCGTTTACGGTATTCATATTGTTATTGGTGGCAGCCATTTTTGCGTGGAAGAAACTTCGCCAGGCGCCAAAGGTGGCAGATGTACCAAAACCCTTGCGTTCCGTATTGAATTATAATGAGAATTTCTTTTCTAATTTTTTGAGTGATAATCATCTTGCTAAATCCTATCCTGTTTCTGATGCTGTAAAAAATGTGAGAGTAAACGGCAATGTTGGAATGGAAAATGATTTTGATCCATCAAACTGGAAGTTGCAGGTAATACGCAACCCGGGCGATACTTTGTTTATTACCGTCGATGAAATAAAGGCTTTGCCTAAAACTGATATTGTTTTTGATTTTAAATGTATAGAAGGTTGGAGCCAGGTTACCCATTGGGCGGGTGTTAAGTTTAGTGACTTTGCTGCTAAGTATAACCTTACCGCACAAACGCAAATGAAGTATGTGGGCCTCGTAACTCCCAATAAAAAGTATTATGTAGGAATTGATATGGCCAGCATGATGCATCCGCAAACAATTCTTTGCTACGAAATGAACGGTAAACCTTTGCCCATGAACCAGGGATACCCGCTTCGTTTAATCATTCCCGTTAAATATGGTATTAAACATCTTAAAAGAATAGGCACGATGTCGTTCAGCAATGAGCGGCCACCCGATTATTGGTACGAGCAGGGATATGATTACTATTCGGGGTTATAGAGCGCAGCGTTTATCTGCCTGACACAAAATTGATCACACACAAAAAAATACCGCATGCCAGCTTATATTATTGTAGATGTAACAATCACGGATCCGCAATTGTATGAAGAATATAAAAAACTAACGCCCGCTTCAATCGCAGCCTGGCATGGAAAATTTATTGTTCGTGGAGGCGCAACCGAAACTTTGGAAGGCGACTGGCATCCCGGCCGCTTCGTTATGTTGGAATTTCCAAATGCTGACCTGGCAAGGCAATGGTGGCATTCAACAGAATACGCACCCGCAAAAAATATCAGGCAACATGCCGCTTCCACCAATATGATTCTTGCAGAAGGTGTAACTCTTTCTTAATTATTTTTTACTTAAGTTTTTCCTGTTTAATTTCCGTATTTAAAATTATGAATACGACAGGCATTCAAAGATCTTTACCGGCGACAAGCGTTGCGAAGGCAACTGTCTTTCCGATATTGCTTAGTATTAGTTTTTCTCATCTATTGAATGATTCCATTCAATCGTTAATTCCATCTATTTACCCGGTTGTAAAAAAAACATTCCAGCTAAGCTTTGCACAGGTTGGCCTTATAACATTTACTTTTCAACTCACTGCATCATTGTTGCAGCCATTTGTCGGTTATTACACTGATCGTAATCCAAAACCTTTCTCTCTTGCAATAGGTATGAGTTTTACGCTTGCGGGCTTAATATTTTTATCTTTTTCTAATAGCTTTGGAACTATATTATTATCAGTTGGATTGATAGGAGTGGGGTCTTCTATCTTTCACCCGGAGGCTTCAAAAGTTGCCTATATGGCATCGGGTGGCAAGCGTGGATTGGCGCAATCTATTTTCCAGGTAGGAGGCAATGCCGGCAGCGCCCTGGGGCCTCTGCTTGCTGCTATTATCGTTGTGCCTTATGGAAGGTCGCATATTTTATACTTTGGTGTTTTAGCGCTGGTTGCCATTTTCGTTCTTATCACCATTGGCAACTGGTATAAGTCTAATACGCATCTTATAAAACCAAAACATAATATTGAAAGTGCGAATAATATACCCATGCTCTCAAAAAGGAAAATCACTTTCGCAGTCGTAATTCTATTGCTGCTCATTTTCTCCAAATATTTTTATCTCGCAAGTATGAGTAGTTATTATACTTTTTATCTTATTAATAAATTTGGATTGTCTGTACAAAATTCCCAGATACACCTCTTTATCTTTTTAGCAGCGGTAGCAGCAGGTACATTCATCGGAGGTCCGCTGGGCGATCGTTTCGGACGTAAGTATGTAATATGGTTTTCAATATTAGGCGTAGCTCCGTTCACGCTCTTACTACCTCATGTTAATTTATTTTGGACAACTATTCTGTCAGTTTTCATAGGCTTTATTCTCTCTTCTGCATTCTCAGCTATATTAGTATATGCGCAGGAATTAATGCCTGGCAACGTCGGGATGGTGTCCGGATTATTTTTTGGTTTTGCTTTTGGGATGGGTGGAATCGGTTCTGCGGTATTGGGTGTTTTAGCAGACCATACCAGCATAATCTTTGTTTATAATGTTTGTGCGTTTCTTCCGCTTATCGGTTTCATAACAGGATTTCTCCCGAATATTGGCGGCAAGACGCCCCTTCATAAAAGCGCATTAACTTAAAATATTTTTAAACGTATCTTCCCGTTACTTTAAATTGCACTCTTTTTAAATAGTTTAAAATTACTGACACTAATGGCGTTTATGGAAAAAGACCTGCATGTAAAAAAATCGACTATACCCGGCGCAGGCAAGGGGCTGTTTACAAAAAAATTTATTCCAAAAGGAAGCCGTATTGCAGAGTACAAAGGAAAGATAAGTACCTGGAAGGAGGTAGATCATCACGAAGGTTTAAACGCCTACATCTACTATATTAATCGCCATCATGTAATAGATTCATCCAAACATAAAAGCAATCTTGCCCGGTATGCTAACGATGCAAAAGGCTGTGAGAACGGAATTAAATTAATGAACAATTGCTGCTTCGTAATTGATGAATGCCGGGTATTTCTTGAATCGAAACGGGACATTCCTTCAAAATCGGAATTACTGGTGGGATATGGAAAGGAGTACTGGGACATCATCCGGCATAACATAAAACATGCGGCATTAAAAAAGAAAAAGACGGTTAAAGTTCGAAAGAAAGTTTGATGGAAGTTAATGATGCCGGTACACTATCAGCGAATGATCCTTGCTGTTTAAAGCCTTACTTTTGCCACCATAAATTTATCGTGATAGGTATATTATATTATCGAAGTTGCGGCTTTACATTTTCATCATTATGAAGTACTATAAATTAATTGGCTGGACGGCTTGCGTGCTATTAATAGTAAGTTGTTTTATTCCCTTAGCCTACTATGCAGATATTCATAAAAGTTTTACCGGCTTTTACTCAGAACAAAATAAGTATGGAAAACCCGGAATTGTTTTTGTTTTTGTAGCAGTAGTATCGGCGTTACTAATATATCTCGATAAAATTTGGGCAAAACGTGTACACATTTTTTTTTGTGCCTTCAACATAGGTTATTTAATAAGAACGTATATTCTTTTTGCATCGTGTTATAACGCATATTGTCCCGAAAAAAAATTCGGAATTTATCTTCTCATATTTAGTTCCATTCTGCTCCTTATTGTTTCTCTTTTTCCGGATATGAAAGTGACTAACAGTAAAGAGTAGTGGCGCTTAATAACCTATAAACCACGCCATTCGCAACTAAAACTAATAGTTCTATTCGAATAGTTCCAGCTTGGTTTTAGGCCGTTTATCATTAAGCCAAATAAAATCTTTTAAATATTTCTGGTCTTCAGGAATGTCTTTCATCGGGTAAAATTTTCCTTTAATATCATTTACAAAAAGAACTTTTTCGAGATCGTCTTTTTTGAAATAAAGATCGATAACATCTCCGGTGGCACGATTCATGCCGAGATAGGCACTGTCTTTATCCTGGGCGTAATAGATACTCTCAGCCTGGGAACCTTTTACACGCATGTAGTCAATAGCGCCATTAATGAAATAGCCGTTAATTGTTTTGCCGGCAATCTGGTTATAAAATCCCTGCGTGGTTTTGTTTATAATAATGCTCTTGTCAAAAGCATACAGGTGTTCTGGTTTTTTATTTTTTGTGTATAAAAAAATAGTATCGCCGGTTATTTGAGAACGGCCGCTCCATATTACAGGATCGTAATACAGGCGGAATACAGAATCCTTCGCTGAAAAGAAAAGGCTGTCGCAGACACTTTGGAGAGAATCACTAAATATTCTTACATGATGAAAGGCCAGGAAATATCTTGACGAATCTGATTTATTCAATGTATCCTTGTTGCCGTTTTTTGTTGAATGCGGATTGCGAATAGGGTTGACAGTTATATTATGAAGCGAATCAATCGAAATGGAATCAATAGTTGCCTTAGCCGGTTTAACAGTATCAGTAAGGAGAATTTCTTTTACCTCATTTCGATTGTTCTTTAATTGTGAAGAATCAATTTTCGACGAGTATTTGCGCAATGCAATTGCCTTTAGAGAATCCCCGATAGCGGCGCTGCTTTTAGCCTTTAATGAATCAATTTTTAAAGAGCCTTCCGGCGCTTTTGCCATTGAAGAATCAACGAGGTCCGGGTTTTCCTTCGTCCTGTAAATTTTTTGTCTTTGATTATTGTGAGCAGCATTTAAAGAATCAATTACATGGGCAAGGCGCAAAGCAGAATCTCTTTCAGACGAATGTATCATTGGCCGTTTACCATGTGATGTATCTGCACTAAGCGATGAATCTGCAAGCTGCTGCCGGTGTAAAGAATCATATGCAGCGGAATCTTTCGCCATTACAAATTGCTCGTTCTTTACCGCAGTTGAATAACCGGAAAATATGGTATCAGCAGCTACATAAATGCTGTCATTTTTTTGTTTTATAATTAATACTGGTTTTCTTGTTGCCAGGAACGAGTTGGTTTTTTTATTTAAAAAAATTTGGTTGGCAAGAACAATATAACCACCGGCAGAATCCCTAACGAGTGCATTTCCCTCCATTTGTGCATTGCCGGATTTATTATCCATTGCCATATTATTGGCAACGTAAACCCTTCCGCTACTGTCCCTTACTGTTGTCCGGCTGGTGAAAATGGCATTGTCGCTTTTAAAATCGTAGTTACCCTGTGTGGTATATATTTCCGCTTCCGGACTTTTTATATAACTGTTACCATTTAAATTGTAATTCTGCGACAGCATATTATATAACAGCGAATCAGTTGTTACATGATTTTTAGGTTGAACTACCACCACATTATTTTTAAAATAAATATCTTTTGTATCAGCATAATAAGTTCCATCGGTACTGGTAATTGTCGTATTACCATTGATAACTTTTCCACCGTTATGATAATTGCCTATGCCGCTTTGGAGGTTGTAATCAAGAGCCTGCGTAAAGAGCGTTGCCTTTTTGTCAACAAGCTTAACATCAGTTTTTAGATAGGCCGTTTTATCTGTGCCGATATATTTAAGATACTGCGCATATGTTTGTACACTATCACCCTGGTTTATATGAACGTTGCCAAAAGCTTCTGCTTCGTGTGTTGTTGGATTTATGGCAATGCTGTCAGCATTGAAAAGAGTCGTGCCCTGTTTAACGATGGCGCCCCCCGCAATGGTTTGCATGGTGGTTGTGGAATCAATATAAATACTGCGCATACTGGGACCACGGATTATTTGAAATTCTTTTACCGTATCAGCATTTGCATTGACGTTTTTGGAAGTATCGGCTGGCGGCGGCGTCACTTGCGAAAAAGAAACAAAACTTACCTGCAGTAAAAAAACAATTAAAATAATTCTTACTGGGGTGATCATTCTATTACTTAACCGCTTTTAATGTATCGTCAATTAAAGGTGCAGTCAGGTAACCACCTTTATCTTTTTTGCCAAAGACGGAAATATTTACGTAGCGTTTAGGATGCGTTCTTACATCATCAAGGAGGATATTTAATTTGTTTGCTGTGGATTGCAAGTTGTCGTACAATTTGGTATCGTTCAAAAGTAAACCGAGTGTACCATCCTTACTGTTAATTTTCTCGGAACTTTCTTTAAAATTATTTATGGTAACGTTTAATGAATCCAGGGTTTTTTTCAAATTAATTGCTGCAAAATTTGCCGTCACTATTTTTGTATTTTCGAGTATGCTATCCAGTTTTGCGTTGTTGGAATTAAGGTTGGCAGTAAAGGCATTTACGTTATTAAGCGAGCTGGCCAGTGCACCATTTTGTGTATTCAAAATTTTCTCTAATGAAACTGCAGACAAAGCAAATGACGCTGTTGTTGTATTTAAATTAGCAACGATCCCTTTAATATTATTTTTCGTTGCAGGATCAAATACGCCGGTTACCACATGAAGTACTGAGTCAAGCGATTTTACTGAATTTCTTACTTCGTATAAAACAGGGTTAATAACCTTTAACGCCTCATCAAAGGCGCCGCCGCTAAGCGTTGTGAGTACAGTATCGCCCTTCTTTAAATAATTGGTAGAGTTACCTAATTGAATTTCGAGTGTGGCACTACCACCGAGAAGATTTGGATTTATTACAGCAAGTGAGTTATCCGGAATATTTACATCTTTTGTAAGGCTTACGGTTACAATAATTTGTTTCATGGATTTTCCCCCATCCAGGTTTTCAATTCTTCCTACCTGCAGCCCGTTAATTACAACCGGGTTCGATTTTGAAAGGCCCTGCACATCCTGGTATTTGGCATAGATGTAATCGTTTTTTTTGAAAAGATTATTGCCCTTCAGAAAATTAAATCCCAAAACAAGCAGCACAATGCCCACAACTGCCATGGTTCCTATTTTAGTTTCGTTACTTATTTTCATAATGTTTTATTTGGTAGTAGGCAGTTTTCATTTTTAGGTTAACGATGTTCCCGGTTAGAGTATAATTCAAATTGCTGTTGCGAAAATAGTAAATCTTTATTGGCACATCGCGTGCAAGGCTTTAATAAAAAATTCCGGGTTATTTATTTAAGAATTATTATCCCCAACCAGCTAAAGGTTAATTGCAAATTTATTGTGGTGTTATTTGGTATTCATCGCATCGGCGTTGACAACTGTCTTGGCTTCCACCTGGGTTTTATACTTTATGAGGGCACGTGTTATAGACTCAGCAATTTCCTGCTGGCCCTTTTCGCTGATAAGATATCTTTCATCATCATAATTATCAATAAAGCCCGTTTCAACCAATACTGCAGGCATTTGTGTTGCCTGCAAAACCCAAATGCCTTTTTGCCGTTGATGAACACCAAGATCGGGACGGCCCATACTATCAATATCTTCCTGTATGTCTGACGCAAGTTTATAGCTTCTCTTAAAATAATTCTGAGTATACAACAAGGCTTTCGCTTTCCATTCGGGGCTGTCTTCGTTTATCTCAAGAGTGCTGTCATTTTCATCGGTAGCAAAAAGTAAATCTGCATTTTCCATCGCCTTTATCTTATCTTCTGTTTTGTGGGCCGCGAAAATCCACGTACTGGTGCCTTTTCTGTCGGTAGGCAATTTATAATATTGGCGTGTAGGCACAATGTGTGTATGTGGCGTTCTGATTTTTTTTTTGCATGCGCCTCGTCTTCAATAAAATGCGCGTACGCTGCCTTGTACCTGCCCGAGACGTTTGGTGAACCGTAGCGAACGAAATCACGGTCGATAATATCGTCGTGGA
>NZ_JBMQQG010000185.1:0-23106 GCF_057362405.1 Ginsengibacter sp. | reverse complement strand
ATGCAGATAAAGCTGACTGGGAAACGCAAGTACGTTATACCCGTAAGGCTAGCGGTTATATCATATCCGGATTTGTTGGCGTGTTGGGGATGCTATTGCAAAAAGTTATTTCCAGCGGTATCGATGCCTTTACTTCCAACAGTTCGAGAGATTATATTGAAGTGTGTATTGCCACTGCCACCCGAAGCCTCCAGCTTTTATGCTTTTCGTTTATTGCAAGATTGTGGGATTATAAAAAGGACAATAATTTTGAATGTAGCCGTGACCAGGCTACTATCCTCGATAATTTTTTCAGCTCAGAAATTGAATTAAATATTAAGGACTATGTGGAACTACTACAAACATTGGTTAGCATTTTCGATGCACAGAAAATTGATTATCCATTCGGCGAATTCAATAAAGACAGCATCGCTGATGGCAGTAGTTTCTCCAATGCCTGCAAAAATCTGGAAGCTATAAAAAGCAAACTCGATTCCGGCCAGATTGTTTATTCTACTGCTTTTGAAGTGGAAAATGAATTGACCACATTTCTTTCTACGTTAAGCTTCCTGGCCAATTATAAGATGGTATCCGTTAAAGAGATTACTTATAATGACAGCAGGAATGAAGCCGTGCAATACCTGCATTCCTATACGTTCCTCGGTGTGGATACGGATGATAAATTATTTTCATCAAAATATAAATACGATACTTTACCTATAAGCAAAGATGCTGTTTTGATTTATAAAGATCATTACCAGCTAGGCCTCAATTTGTATCCTTTCATAATTGATGTGAATGCACTAACCAATGAAATGGAAGTGAAGATTTGTTTTTATACCTATTTTGAAGAGAGAAAGAAAAGATTGACTTACTCCGACATTAACAAAATTGCCAGCGACAAAAATGAGGATGCCAAAGATATAGGCGACCCGTCACAGGTAGTTATTCAATTTAATGACGATATAGAAAAAGATTTGGAATCAAACATTGAACATGATATTACTGGCTTGATGAAAGATCAGGAAAAATTCAAGAGCCTGCAGTTGAATGTTGTGTATAAAATATTTCAAACCGCACACAAAGAAATTTTGGCTTAGAAAACGTTTGTCTTAATTAAAATGATTAGACTCATTATATTATAAAATATTTTAGCCACGGATCATATAAATTTATCCGTGAAAATCCGTGTAATCAGTGGCAATACACAAACCATGTTTTATTTAAATAATATAAACGGCATACCTGGTAGATTTAAAACTTTGTTTCGCTCATGAAGAAATATCCATTTAAATTTTTAGATTCCTATAACCAAAAAGACCAAGACATTTTCTTTGGAAGAGATGAAGAGATAGAGGCCCTGTATGAAATGGTATTTCAAACGCCCATCCTGCTTATATACGGCGCTTCCGGCACCGGAAAAACAAGTTTAATACAATGCGGCCTGGCGGGTAAATTCAAATCTTATGATTGGTTGCCGCTTACCATAAGGAGAGGAAACGATATCAATGCCTCTCTAGAAAAACAATTGACAGATGCGGGAGGAAATGAAGTGGATGACGACGACCTGGTTGCAAAAAATCCATCAAAAAAATTAACCGGCTTATTGCGTTTAATCAAAGGCGTTTATCTCCATAATTTCAGGCCAATTTATTTAATATTCGATCAATTTGAAGAATTGTATGTATTGGGTAATAAAGCGGAACAAAGCCAATTTATAGAAGCCGTAAAGGAAATATTGAAAGCGGAACAACCTGTTAAGATCATCATTTCCATCCGCGAAGAATACCTTGGTTATTTGTACGATTTTGAAAAAGAAGTTCCACAGTTCCTGCGCAAGAAACTGCGTATAGAGCCCATGACGTTAGATAAGGTAACGGATGTAATTAAGGGAATTAATAATTACCGCTTCTCCAATGTAAAAATTAAAGAAGATGAAGTAGACGAAATCACTCAAGAAATATTTGAAAGAATCAGGGGCAAGAAAAATACTTTGACAATTCAATTGCCTTACCTGCAGGTTTTTTTGGACAAAGTATATGTTGAAACCACTCATGACGAAAGCCGCCAGGCAGACGCCTTGATCACGATGGATGTGCTGAAGCGTATTGGTGATATTGGCGACGTGTTGAGAAATTTCCTTGAGGAACAAGTTCAAAAGATCAGCAGCAAGTTAAGCATCAATAACGGCATTGTTACACCGGAAATGATCTGGAAAATTCTTTCACCTTTTTGTACGTTGGAAGGAACCAAGGTGCCCATATCAAAAAAGGAACTGGCCGACAGGTTGCCGGGCGTGGATACCAAATTGATAGATGGTGCTGTGGAAGAATTTGTAAACAGCCGCATAGTGGTTTATTCTGAAAATGAAAACCTGTATGAGCTGGCGCATGATTCACTGGCGTTGCGCATTGCTGAAAAAAGAAGTGATGAACAGATAGCGATTTTAGAAGTACAACGACTGGTTAAAAGCCAGGTTTCTGTAAAAGCGGAAGCAAGGGAGTTTTTTACGGAGAAACAATTATTGTTTATTGAGCCTTATCTCGAAAAATTCAAAGTAAGTGATGAAGAACAGGATTGGATTGATAAAAGCACGGCCAACGTTGAAGCGCAAAAGCGAGCGTTTCAACTGGAAGAAGAAAACAAGAGGCATGAAAAGAGTAAAAGAATAAAAAGAAATATTATAGCATCTGCGGGGGGTGTTTTATTGGTCATTATATTCCTCGTCATTTATTCCATAAATTCAAGGCAAAAGGAAATAGCTGCACTTAATGCACAACAAATAGCGACGACCGCTGAACAACAAACCGCTGTTTTATTACAGCTTGTAGTAAACGGTAAGGAAAGGGAATATGATTCTACAGAATACAACGCAGTTGTTGAAAAACTTCGTCGGGAGAAAACCTACCCCTTAGATAGTTTGATAACGCCGAGGGCAATCAGTGTGGCGATATCTGGTTCTACTAATCGGGATTATCTCATATGGATAGATGTTCCCTCTTTCAGGCGTGATGAAATAAAGCAGGTCGTTTATACATGGCCTTGCTCAGGTTACGCGGACAACATTCATATTGGGAAAGAATCTTCATTGGGATTTGCCTTTGGTTATCGGGGTTATGGATACTGCCCTCATATTTTGATAGATATAGAGTTGGTAAATAACAAGGTGATCAAGATTGATTTTCCACTGGGCGACTATTTAGAGTCGCATCGGGAAAATTAATAGACCTCTTATCTGGTTATCGAGGGAGCAATTGAATAAGCCCTGATTTTTCCAAATGATCTGTAACTGATAAACGGCTACTCACGTCAAGCATCGGTACTTTGCCAATATCGCTTTGATAAAAATTATAGACTAAAATTGTCAACGTTTTTTTAGGCAAAGAAAAATCTTCCAGGTCCGGTGGGAGGGAAGGATAACTATAAGTGAGGAGATCCTGCATGGCGCCTATACTCGCAGGACTTCTTTGAACAGTTGCAGCATCGGGAGCAATGATGAAGCCGAGAATTCTAAAGTTCGATTCCGTGGCAAAGAAGATAGATTTAAAAGTTTCGTATAAAGAAAAAGATCCATTACCTCCGATCGAAACACTCCATCGTTTGCTGCCGCTTACCGGACTTCCGTCTTTATTAATTTTTTCGAGGCTTGTGGTAAAAGCATAACCGGATTCTACATAGTAATAATGTAAATGCCCTGCATAACCTTTTTTGTTGAAGATTTTTTTAAAGTAATTATCAACTTGTTTCATAGTGGTTAGCGTCGGCTGAAAATTGTTAATATAGAGAAGTGTCGAAGGGAAGGGCGCCGGAATCGGAAAATAGTATTTAGTTTTTGGAGCATCGTAAGGACCAGTCGCTCCAAGCCTTTCATCTTTTGCAACCTGGATAAATTTAAATGGAAATTTTTTCTGAAGCAAAGTATAAAGGCTATCGCATACAATTTTATTTAATTCCTTATTAAAGAATTTATCCTTCGGTAATATTCCGTCATCAATCATAAAATGAAAACTGTCTCCGGGGCGAAGGGTTCTCACAAACTGGTGATAGGAATTATACAGGTTATACAGGCTAAGATGATTTGAATCAGCGGGTACTTTTTGGTTTATCACATAACTCAGCTGGAGATATTGTGAAATCAACTCCAGCCCCTTTGCCAGTTTGTAACCAGTCTTCACGAAAAGACTATGTGGTCCATAATCTTCATTCTCTTCAGGTTCCGGCATATTGTTCTTTATTGCCATACTAAGCGGCATATCATAAATTGAGGTGTAATATGAAAGAGAATCAAAATAATATTTATTGGCCTTTTTAGCTTCGTAAAAAATTCTCTTAAAGTCAGGGTAAATGTTTTTATTAAAATATGGGGTAAACCTCCTCTTCAACGCTTCAATATTCCCATCGAGCGTATAGCATGCTTCACGATTAAAGGCAATTAATTCATAGTAAGCATTTTTTACTTTTTCAACTGTATAGTAGGAGCTGATGTTGGAATGATTGAAGTTGTCGATTGCCTTGTCAAGATTGTCTTTCCATTGTAGCAACGCAGCCCGGTCAATCTTTGTTTTGGTCCTAAAGAGTAGTTGGGCTTTGTTGAGATACAGCAGGGAATATGTAAAATTATATAAGGTGCCATTTATCCTGATGAAACTGGTATCCGTGATAGAGTTCAATTCCCGCTCTTCAAAGGGAAGAATTTTTGAAAGGCGTTCAACACTTAATGTGTCAAAGTAGTCCCTTGCCAGCGTTAGATTAATATAGGCCTGCGCCAGCGTCAGCGAATCATTTTTTCTTAGCAGCAGTGTGTCACTCGCCTTAAGTTGACCGGAAGAGAATAATGTAATTAGGATGATAGCAAGAAATTTGATTCTGGTCATCAGATTATTTTTCAGCGTATGATTCTTTTGAATAGTCCGCATCTAACGTTAATGGCTATTCCATTTTTTTGAAAGGATAAACGTTAGGACTTCCTTACGTTTATGTTTCGCCAAAGGTAAACGTAACGATCTTAAATTTGAAAGCAAATTTGAATCAAATATTGTGGGGCCTGTCCGGTGTCACTGTCCCTTCTTTAGAAAAGGACTGTTTTCTATAAACAACTTAAAATTATCCGGATGTTGAATAATGTCATTATGTGCATGTAATGTATGGATGAAAATAACTTTATTGGTTTGAAGCATAAGCGGCGTTACATTCGTTTCTTCCAACGAATCCGCATGAAGATTTAAATTCTTTAGTTGTTGCATCATGACTTTGGTTTCATCATAAGTGCCGCCATTATTGGTATAGAGATTTATAAAACGATGATCGCTATCTGCAGTTAACCACGCTAAAAATTTATCGGTATTTGCATACAGGGCATCAAATAAAATAACTTCGTTTACGGGTGCGTTACCATTTTCTAATATATTGGCTATAACGCGGTAGGCGCCACTATGGCCGGCAAGAATTACATTTCCAATACGATCCCTGGCAGATATAACGTGCATGCTTACCAGTTTTTGAAGCACATCATTTGTAAGTTTTTTGAAGGTATTTTGCTGTTCCAGTTTGCCACCATAACTATCGGGAGCATCCTTAGCAGTTTCAGCTAAAACCAATACAGCGTTAGTTCCTGATTCAGCAAATTGTCTTGACAAACCATATCTCACCAAAGCGCTATCAATGTTATTATTCCATCCGTGAAACCAAAAGAGCATATCCACTTTTTTCTTCGCAAGAAAATTCTTCGGCGTAATAATAATTACAGAACTATCGGAATAATGATCTGCTCTATTATATAAGCTTTCGTTATAAAGATGGCCATTCGATCTTCCTGTATCGGGGAAAGATGTGTGGGAAGAAGTTATTTTGAACTGGTTGATTTGCGCCTGGCTAATGCACGCGATGTAAACAAAAAATAAAGTGAGGGAAATGGAAAGTCTTTTTATCATGTAATTAATGTTATCACTTATAAATATAAGAAATGGGTTGCTTGAAATAATATTTATTAATAGTGAATGTATTAACAAGGCTTTGTGAAACCTATGAACAAGGTCGCGGTCTGAATATTTATAAAAACAATAATTTATGAAAAAGATTTTTACATTATTATTTTGCACAGCAATTATAACATCTGCATTTGCCCAGGATGGTCGTCATCACTGGAATGACAGAGACCGCGGTTATTTTGGCCATGACGGATACTACAGGCATCGTGATGAAGACCGTGATCGCGACAGGGGAAGATTTCACATCAATTTTTTTGTTTATCAAAATAACCGGTATCGTTACGACGAGAGAGATCAACTCGTTGCCCGCATTTCATCCAGCTACGATTATCAAATTCAACAGGTAATTAATGACTGGTCGTTAAGCCCACGCGAAAAAAGATACGAGGTGGGAAATCTGCAAGCTCAAAAGGCGCAGGAAATAAACAACATTTATACTCAATGCGGAGATAACGCTGTTTATCCCGGGCGGTACAGGCATAACAGACAATTCGATGATGATGATGATGATTGAGACCAGGTAATCAATAATTCTTTTATCCATATTTTTTAGAAAAACACCCTGCAGGCCGCCTCGAAGAATTTCTTCCCGGCGGCTCTCTTTTTATCAACGAACCTTGCAAATCGATAGAATTTTTTTAGACACTCATTTTGATTTAACAGGTTATTGTAATTTTATAAGTATGATAAAACGCATGATACCATCATCGGGTGAAGAACTTCCTGTTATCGGAATTGGCACGTGGCAATCATTTGATGTTACTGCTGAACAATATCCGGTTCTTAAAAATGTGCTTAAAGAATTGTACGCCGGTGGTGGCAGGTTAATTGATAGTTCGCCCATGTACAGGAAATCGGAACAGGTAATTGGCGACATAACATCAACAATGGATACTGCCGACGACTTTTTCTATGCAACAAAAGTTTGGACTACAGGTTTGGAAGAAGGCATTGCGCAAATGAAATCTTCAATGGATAAGATGAAAAGAAACACAATGGACCTTATGCAGATTCATAATCTCACTGATTGGAAAACTCAATTACCCCAATTGCGCCGCTGGAAAGACGAAGGTAAAATCCGTTACATCGGAATCACGCATTACACCGATTATAGTCATAGCGAACTGGAACGCATTATGACGGCAGAAAAACCGGACTTCGTTCAGTTTAATTATTCAATTGAATCCCGAAACGCTGAACGTCGATTACTGGATGCCGCAGCCAACCTTGGCGTAGCAACAATAATCAATCGGCCGTTTGGTGAAGGAAGATTGTTTACCAAAGTAAAAGGCAGAGCCTTACCCTCATGGGCACACGAAAATGATATAGATAGCTGGAGCACTTACTTTTTGAAGTATATTATTGCTCATGCCGCTGTTACCTGCGTAATACCCGCCACTGCCAGTCCGCAGCATGCTCATGATAATGTAAGTGCCGTTGAAGGAAAACTTCCGGATATTGAGATTAAAAAGAAAATGGTGGATTACTTACGCGATTTGTAATAGGTAAGTTAATGCATTGCCACTTACATCAGTCCTCTGCATGACTAAACTCATAGAAATCTTAATCCGAATTGCCGATTTTCATATCGATAAAAAAAGACTGCATGATGGATTTGGCTGAACATGCGAAGCAGATGCGCTTAATTGTATATAAGCATATGCTTAATACGAGAGGTTGGAAATACAAGGCTTTTTTACGATACCTACGGTTTTTTAAATACATATCTTTTGCAAAGCGAAGAGGAGAATTCCTGGAGACTTATTATACACTAATGCGTTACCTGGATGATGTCGTTGATGGAGATGCTCCATTACCGAAAGATTATTCAAATAGCGTTGATTATATTATTGATAAAATCAAATTCTCCAAGAAGCCTGTTAATCCTGTTGATGAAGTCGATTACCTGATGCTTCATTGTTTTAATGTTGCAAATAGTTTTGGAGAAGAGTTTAATTCAGAAACAGAAGATATTCTTAATTCACTTCTTTTCGACGCCCGGCGAAAAGACAAATGGATTGTTTTCCCGGAAAAAGAACTCCAATCACATTTTCATCTCATGGATATACGAGGTACTATTAAGGCCACTTTAAAAATTTTTAAAGAAGACCCCGATAAATATCATTTCCTGGAACCCCTGGGTACAGCCAGCCGTTATCAGTATGACCTGGAAGATTTCGAACAAGATATAAAAGCAGGCTATGTAAACATTTCGGCGGAGGATTGCCGGCTATTTGGTATTAGTCCGGATGAATTATATCATAAAGATTCGGAACCTGTAAAAGAATGGTTGCGTTATCATGCTCAAAAAGGATTGGATTTACTGGACGAGCACAGACGTTTGCTGGCGGAGGCAAAATTTTCCTGGCTGGCAAGAGCAACCTTCCCTTTGGTTTATGAATTACCGGCAAAAAAATGTTTTCAAAAAATACTGACGCAAATAAAAATATCAAAGAGAAAAAATAATGTATGTATTCAGCCTGTGATGGAATAAAATACTGAAATATTTTTTGCTGAAAAATAGTCTTGTGATTTATAATTGAGCAGGGAAGACTTATAAATTATTATGCACAAAAATCCGATAGTATAAAAGTAAAATCCTCGGCTAGGTTAAATTCTTATTAAGATGAAGAAAGAAGAACTATCCGGCAAAATTCTTTACGCAATATTATTTCTTGCCTTCATTCCATTGCTGCAATTGTGGTGGGCTCAATCTCTTGAAAATATTGTTCGTTTTCCTGCCATTGAATCCAAGGCTGGCGGAATGATCATTGGTATTTCAGGACTACTCCTGATGGCGTGGGCTATGTTTTCACTCAAAAAATTTGGTAAGGGCTTGCCCATGAATGCCTATCCTCCTGTTCATTTTGTAAAAAAAGGACCCTACCATTTTTTACGTCATCCTGTTTATTGGGGTTACAGTATGGTAATGACTGGTGTGTTTATTTATTTAGGGTCAGCCGGTGGGCTTTGGATTGTAACACCCATAAGTGTATTGGCAATTATTGCATTGGTGCTGGGTTATGAAAAGATTGATTTAAAGGACCGGTTCAAAGATGTGGATATGTCAGTACTGCTGGATATTCCTTCATCTGCCGATTCATTCCCATCTTTAGTAAAAAGAATAGTTTCGCTTTTTTGGGTTATATCATTTTTAATAACTTCAAACTATGTCGTTTGGTTTTTAACTCATGGTTCCACTTCGATATTGCCTGATTCACGAGGCTTAAAATATTTTAACAGGCTCAATAGTCTTCAATTCCTGGCGGCTCCATTCATTTTGTTAGTGCCTCTTATCGTAAAAAGTAATATTCTTCTTCATCGTTGGGTGATTTCGCTTTTATCCGGAATTGCATTATCTTTTTATATTGCATTACTATGGCCTTCAGTTGGTGCACAATATTTTTATGCTGGAAACCTTCCGGCAGGTAGTAATGATCTGTCTGTTTTTTTTAGTGTACCTGTTTTTCTTACACTTCTTTCCACTGCTATCTATAGCCGGCAATTCAAAAAATGGACTTTACCCGTCATGGCTTTTTCAATTATCATTATTTTTCTGCAATTGACCAGTACCCACTCTTTTACACTCAACTTAATTGTGTCTCTTGTTATTTTCCTTGTAACAGCTAATTCTTCAGCTATTTGGTTGTTTATTCGTAAGACTGCAGAAACTATTGCCAACTCATGGAAAGAATGGATATTCGGTCCTGTCAGAATAATTAATCACGGTATTTATGTGGGCCTGGGAAGTTTTGCCGGTATTCTTTTTTGCGGTTTACTGGTAGGCGAAGCCTATGCATGGGGCATTTTAATATTTGCATTTGTAGTAACAGTTTTTGCCGCATTATGGGCGCAGCTCATTGAAGGGTCTGATAAATTGAAAAGACCATTTGGTTATTATGGAGCTTTAGTTGGAATCTTCTTTGCCAGTGCAATACTTTGGTGGATGGGTTACAACGGTTGGGTGGTTATTGGAGTTATTTCGGTTGTTATGCCGTGGGTACAAGCGGCTGGTCGTTTGCGTTGCCTGGTAAATGGTTGTTGCCACGGTAAGCCAACCAGTAATACTAATCTCGGCATCCGTTATTTCCATTTCCGTTCACGGGTTTGCAATATTTCCGGGTTAAAAGGAGAATATCTGCATCCTACGCAGGTATATTCAATTCTCTGGCTGTTTGTTGTGGGTTTTTTATTGCTGGCTTTATGGTTAAATAAATTTTCTTATCCCTTTATTTTTGGAATGTACCTTATTCTAACCAGTACAGGCCGGTTTGTAGAAGAAGCATACAGGGGTGAAGTACAAACTCCTGTTTGGAAAGGACTGCGTTTATATCAATGGGCCGCTATTTTTTCGGTTATAACAGGAATCGTTTTCACTACAATCAATGTTCAACTGGCAGAACTTCGTCCGGGATATGAGTGGGAAATATGGGTGGCCGCATTCCTTGGCGGATTTTTTATCTTCTTTGCAATGGGAGTAGATTTCCCCCGTTCCAATGCCCGGTTTTCAAGACTGGTATAAGGTTGATAAAGGGTTTCAATTTACGCTATTGAAACCCTTTATAATTCCCGTCGATTGTGGATTAATTTATTTTATCTGTTTTCAATAACCCCTTTCAATTTGAAGCCTGGTTCACATGTGCAGCTAAAGACTGCCATTGCTCCATTTGCTGGTACTTCTCTCTTGAAAACCGATCAAATTCGGCAGGTTTTTTAAACTCTTTTAACCTCGATACATTCGCTTTTACTGGATACGTTTTCTGAATATGGTAATATCCGCTTGAAGCAAGGAAATAAGAAATAGTATTATTTTCCACCTTTTCCGGAACCCGGAACCCAAGGTTAATACTTTCATCATTATTCAACTCAGCGTAATTCTTATCTATTTTGGCCACCTGCTCTTTTTGGTCTCCTCTTTGGATATTATAGGCTGAAGAAGGATCCACGGTAAAGGTTTTGAGCGACTCTGCGGGAGAGTAATCTATTGCTGCATAATCCAGGTCCCAGAACCGGTAAACTGTTTCAAGTTTGATACGAAAATCAGTGCTCTTGTTCTCAGGTAATTTAATTTCCATGACCATGTCCCGGTAACCTTCGGTTCCACTTAAAGGAAAATATCCCGCATAATCCCATTTCCCCTCATTCTCTACATAAACTTTTATCGGAAGCCCCTGATTTAATAAAAATGCCTTCATTTTGTCCGGGCTTGTATTTTCCCAATAATCGCGGTAGCGTGAATATTTTTCTCCAAATAATAAAGTATACTCATCATTTATCGTAGCAGCCCAATTACTGTTTTTTGCACGGATCAGTAATCTTGCTTTCCCATTTTCTAATGGCCTTTTGAAAGTCAGGTATGCATTTGAAAATTCTTCTTTAGGGTCGTATGTGTTGAACGCAAACGTATTTCCATCTGCTTTGCTTAAAGTCTCCTTTAAATCCTGGTTGCCGGCCCCTATTACTGCCTCCGGAAGCTCCGGATTGCTTATGGAATAAAATTTACCGTACCGGTCAACCATTATCTGTGAACCTGGCTTATGGTATACGCCAATGAGTTGGGCTGAATTGAGGAACTGGATCTCGTTGTTATGGCCGGATATACGTAAACGGATGTCAGAATTTTCAGGTTGTAAATCTCCAAGCGGAAGATAGTCCATCCGTTCAAGGTTTGCATACACAGCACCGCTGAAAATACCATTCTGAAAATCAAAATTGCCCTTTTGTTCCACATATACCTGTGGGCAGCCGCATTCACCGTTGGTTGTAGGTGGAGGAGTATATCCTATATCACCAACTCCACTAACAGCTGATGCAAGAACCACAACTACCAGTGCAACGCCAGCAGCTATCCCAACAATACTCAGCACGGTGCTGGAGTTTGTCTTTTTCTTATTAAATTCATAAACATCCATCCTGTAAATGTCAGCTAAGGGGATCTTTACCCCTGGATATTCCGTGGTAGCTGATTTATTATTATTAACGTAAAGATGCACTTCTGACAACAGAGCAGCCTCATTTTTATTTTTGAACGGAAGGGTTTCATTAGTCTCCGGATTTAATTGGGTGGTATGCTCTTTCAGCAATGGTCCAATTTTTCCTTCAATTGCATTGTTGTTAATGGAGACATTCGAAAATGCCAAAACAGAGTCCGTATAGTGTATAATAAAATATTTATTGGCCTTCTTCAGTTTTTCAATTGTAGTTGAATCGGCAGAGGTGGTTGTTCCGGTAGAATAAAATTTTCTAAAACATCCTGCCAGAATGAGCATCCCTAAAAAAAGCAAAATGTAAAATTTTCCCTTCCACCTTAATACGAGTAGCAGCGGAAAGAAAAATAAATTAGTGTAGTGGGCCAAGCGGGGAATAATCGGTTTCATATATCAATATTTTTAAAAAGTGATTAAACTTATTTCAGTCAAGAGTTCAGTTGCAAGCACATAGGCCAAAAGGAAGATCATTTTGTACAAAGAAGATTCGGAAAAGGTTTCTTCAATTACCAGGCCTATTGGTTAAGCTGAAGTGTCTTAGCTGAATCTTTGGATTTGGAAGTAAATTCAATCATGGAACAACCAGTTTCTCTTAATGAACGAATGTTTTTTTCCAGGATGGTGGAGGACGCCGGGAATAACTTTTTTTTATTGAAAGGACAAGCATGTACAAAGCCATCGGCATCAATATAAAGAAAATGAAGTCCGCTTGCGGGGCACCCGTTCTGCCTTTTTATCATCGCCGGATAACTGGCAATCGGGTATCCGGAATAAGCAGCATCAAAATTTAAGCGGTAAAAAAAATGTTCCAGGAGTTCTTGGTTCCTCTTATTGAGTGCCACATTCTTTTGCTGGTAATGCCCCACGGCTTCAGGTTCCAGGAATTGAATGAATGATGCTCCTGCATCCCGGCAAACCCTGGCATAAGAGGCCAGGTTACTCATAGCTATGAATTCATTAGTTGCGCAGCAGGAAAACGCGAGTAACAACCCATTGTCAACAACGTGTTGTGCAGACTGCAAGGCTCTTTGGTAAGAACCCTGAATACCCCTGAATTGATCATGTCTTTCCCGTTCATGATGATCAAGACTGATAATGACACCTGTCATTCCATGTTCTTTTAAACGTGCAGCCTTTTCAGCAGATAAATTATAACCATTGGTAAATACCCAGAAGTCAACTCCTTCAGGAACAGAATCGAGTATAAAAAGAATATCTTCCAGCCTGTTCAGGGGTTCTCCTCCGCTTAGATGTACCTGCGAAATACCCAAATGGTGAAAACGCTTTATGATTGCAACAAGGTCATAAGCAGATAAGCTATCTTTCCTGTTCAGATTGTCCCATTCAACGCAATGTTCACATTGAAAACCACATTTATTGGTTATGGCAAAAACAACTGAAAACAATGAAATATCCGGGCTTTGTGAAAATAAATTCAATGAATGATGAATACCACGGTTGAAAGCCTTCGAAGGCCAACCCGGGGTATGTAAATTCATATAATATTTATTAGCCCTTTTGGCAATTTTTGGATGTGTAGTTTTAAACTGGTCTCTTGTATTAATAACTTTCACTGCAAAATGAAAGGCCTTCCAGGGATTTTTGTATCGCAACAGTGCAAGCCATATAACGTTTAAACCTATAAGCAGGCTTGCAATCCGGTATTCCCATCCAGCTACAATTTTATTGTCCTTATTATTGGCAGAAGAAAATTTAATAGCAGCCTTATTTACTTCCGGCTTTTTCATCTTGAAAGTTTTGCAATGAAAATTCATCACACATCATTCAACCTATGCTTTTCAGTGGTCAATATTACCATCCCCACTTATACACTTTAACCGTCCTGCAATTTTGTGATATTTTATTTAAGTTTCGATGACCAAATCATTATGACAAGATGATACAAGTCATATTAATGGATACATTCTCTGTTGAAACGGGAGTGTTAGCGAATGAAATGTGCAGTTGAGAAGACCGCGGGGAAGTTCTTTAAAAATCGGCAATTTGCCAATTCACTCGAATAATTGCCATTGGCAGAAAAGGTGTTTTTAAAGAAATTAATATAACTAAAACAATTGATGCATTTACAAAAAGAAGCTACGGATGTCATGTTGCATCACATTCCCGCAAAGATGGGATGATTGTAGGATATTAATTGAAGCGATCAAGCCCCTCAATTTTTTTATATGGATTTCGGAAGAAATTACCAACCACCTCATTAAACTGGTCTTTGAAATAAACAGGTGTTGAGTTTCCGGCACCGGGCAAAATCCACAAATAAGATTTTGGGATTGATGCAGCGATTAAAAGTGTATGCTTCGGAAGTATTACATCATGATCGCCTCCGATAACTAATGTTGGGCAATGAACGGATGCCAGTTGAGCCGGCATTATGTGGGGAGCATAAGATAATAGACGGGCCACTTTACCTCTATTCTTTACTTCGGGAGTTTGTTTAATTTTCTCAAGAGATTCATTATACTTCAAGGCCCATTCACTGGCTACTGCATCTATTGCGCTTGTATCGGGGGATAATTTGGCTCCGGTTATTGCCAGCTTTTTTACTTTAACCGGATGGCGCATTGCGAGCAACAAACCGTTCACCGCACCATCGCTCCACCCAATGACGTAACATGAGTCAAGATGCAGTACATCCAACAAAGCATTAAAGTCATCAGCCATCATCTCGTAACTTAATGAATCTCCTGTATCAATAGATTTGCCCTGGGCCCGGCTATCGGCCACGATCACTTTGTAACTTTTTGCAAAATAAGGTACCTCGTACATAAAATTGCTGATGGAGCCGCCATTGCCGTGAATCATCAGTAAAGGCGCCCCCGAGCCATAGGTTTCATAGTACATATTGAAGCCCCTTATTTTTATATAGCGACCAACTTTTGCATTGTCGCCGATTTTTGAAGTATCTATCGCAGGTGATTGTGCTGAGGCTAATAGTACCGTTATCATCGCTGTCATCAAAAGAAAAGGCCCTTTTACATTTTTCATGCTGCAAATGTAAAGAGAGGGAAACGCTAATGAATAGGGGAATTGTTAATTTAATCGTTCATCACCCCTATTAATTAAGCCACCACCGGTAGTTGTGGTGCGCTCTCTCGTTCCCTTATTTTTGTATCATGGAATTAGGCATCAGCACATTTGTAGAATTAACACCCGACCCTTTAACCGGTAAAACCATCAGCCCTTACCAACGAATTCAAAACCTTATGGAAGAGGTTCAACTGGCAGATCAACTTAGCCTGGATGTGTTTGCCATTGGCGAACATCACCGCCCCGATTTCCTCGTTTCCTCACCGGCAACCTTATTGGCCGCGGCTGCGGTTAGAACAAAAAATATACGTTTATCCAGTGCCGTTAGTGTGCTAAGTTCAGATGATCCTGTGAGAGTTTTCCAGCAATTTGCAATGGTGGACCTGCTCTCAGGTGGCAGGGCAGAAATCATGGCCGGGCGTGGATCTTTTATTGAGTCCTTCCCGCTTTTCGGTTACGACCTCGACGATTACGATAGTCTCTTTGATGAAAAGCTAAAGCTGTTACTTGCCATAAATGAAAAAGAAAAAGTAACATGGAAAGGCAAACACCGGGCGCCACTATACGATGCCGGCGTTTACCCGCGGCCGTTTCAAAAACAAATCCCGATCTGGGTTGCTATAGGAGGAACGCCTTCGTCTGTATTACGTGCAGCAACTTTGGGGTTGCCGCTAACAATTGCGATCATTGGCGGGATGCCTCGCCAGTTTGTTGAGCTCACCAATTATTATCGGCAGGAATATGTAAAAGCAGGTCATGATATTAACAGGCTTCAACTATGCATCAATTCGCATGCATATATTGCTGACGATAGCCTGCAGGCGGCCAATGAATTTTTTCCTGTTTATGCAGCGGTAATGACTGAGATAGGCCGTGAACGTGGCTGGCCACCTACCACACGTGAGCAATTTGAAATGATGAGAAGCCCTGCGGGCTCATTGTTGGCAGGCAGCCCGCAACAGGTTATTGATAAAATATTGTACGAATATGAGTTGTTTCACAATAAACGCTTTATGGTTCAATTTAGCGTGGGCACCTTGCCGCATATGCAAATGTTGCATGCCATAGAACTATTCGGAAACGTGGTGGCGCCTGCTGTGCGCAAGGCTTTAGGGAATGTTGGAAACAAATAAAAAACCATCCGCATTATACGAATGATCTATTATTTACCTGGTTGAAAAAATTATTTTGTCTTAGGTTGTACTGCATTCATTAAACCACCCACATCAAAATATTCAGCATCGTTAACTATTTTATGATCCTTGTTGAACTCATAGGTTTCATAAATCTGAACATGAGTATGAATGCCCGTTGCTTTGTGCACGCCATCCCATTGTCCATAATAACGAACGCTGCCGTCCATGCTATGGGTAGTAGAGTCAAGACCCGGTAAAAAATTTGCATCAATCAAATGAAGACTATCCCAGTTATCGGTCCAGTATTTGAGTGATTCCATCCAATGTGCCTTAGTGTGCACATTATCACCGTAAACCGGAGAATTCCAAATTACACTGTCGGCAACATTGCTAAAAAAGTCAGTAAGGTTCTTGTTTTCAAAGTCAGTTGTGATGGTTTTTACTACGGCAAGATTTTGCTCGTACAGCGCCTTCGAATCGTCACTTTTTGACGTGGCTGTATCATCTTTCGTTTCACCAGAATTACAGGAAAATACCAGTATCGACGCTAGTAATGGTAATAATAATTTTCTCATTGTCTAAAGTTTTCGTTTAATAAAATTATGAAGCTAATCAAGGTAGTTATTATAAGCCGGTAAGGCAAATTTACTGACAGGCGTGGCCGATGAAGTTGCATAGAAATTCTTCAGAATTATTTATGCAAAATAAGGTTACAGTTTTTTTATTCCGTAAATGAACATCTCTTTCCTGGCGGAAAAGCCCAATGCATTGTATAATTTTATGGCGTTAAAATTTTCCTGCTTTACATGTAGAAAAGGAATGGCGGATTGGGCCAATATATTTTCAACCTGTCGTAAAATAAGAGTTGTCGCATACCCATGACCGGTATGTTCCGGATGCGTACAAACAGCGCTTACTTCTATGTACTCAAATGGATGCATTCTTTGCCCCGTCATTGCTACCAATTTACCATTCTTAAAAACACCTTCATAGTTGCCCAATTCAATGGTCCTGGTAAGGAAAGGACCGGGATTGGTCAATTTTGTTAAGGCAAGCATTGCGGGAACATCAAGGATTGTCAGGGGCAAAATATCATGACTGACGAATTTCTTTTTGATTTCTTTATCGTGAACCATTTGTAAACCATGCGTGCAATGGCTCACCTTCCATGGTTGTGGTATGTTGATCTCTTTGCTGCTAAAAAATGCAAAGGAGTCGCCGGTTTGAGCAATATCATAAAGCATTTCCAGTTCCTCTTTTGTTACCGAATTGACAGCTGCAAAAGGCGCCACATCTTTCTGGAAATATCTTGCATTCTCATTCCCGATGGCGAAAGTCTTATTGCCGGAAATTAAAGCGTTCCATACCGGGTTGTCAAGAACATGTTGCATCTTTTAATTTTACTCCATTTTTATTTCAGTTCTTCAAATACACCTGTTTGTTTATTCTTCCAAACGTTGTTCCAGTTGAAATAGCGGCCGTTCATTGCCACATAAACACCTTCAGGAAGCGTTTGAGCAAAGGCAAGTGCGCTGCCAAGGTTAAACAACCCGTCTGAGCTACCGAACTTAATAGGTATCATTGCTCCCGTAAGTATGATGGTTTTCCCGGGAACATTTTGAGCTAAAGCTTTTGCGGTAAGGGTCATCGTATCAGTGCCGTGAGTGATTACAATTTGAGTCTCATCGCAATGATTACATTGGTGTATAATCAGCTTTCTGTCTTCATCTGTCATTTCGAGACTGTCCACCATCATCAGGGTGCGAATGGCCACCGGCACCCGGCTTCGCCCCATTGCAAGGAGGTCTCCAAGGTGACTGTCCTTGAAATACAATTGTCCGTTCAGCTCATTGTATTCCTTATCAAATGTACCGCCCGTAATAAAAATGCGGATTGCCATCTTCAAAATTTTTAATGGTGAAGTTAAATGAAATTGGGATTTGTTCATTTCGGAGGGCCGGCATCAATGTTAATATAATACCAACTCATGATGAATAGTAATAACGTCAACGATTAAACGCTAAATTTAAGTTGCAGGCAAGAAGAAAAATTTAATCTTTAGTTGATATGAACAGTCTAAAAAATTCCTTACGATTATTGCGGGTATTTCACTACCATGTTCTTAACCGGTTTTATAGTGCGGAGGTATGCATAAATTGCTTTTAGGTCCGAGTCTTTCATACCTGAATAATCAACAACCGGCATTACTGTATTCATTTTACCCGGGTCGTAATTATACCCTTTCTCCTCCCGGCAAATAGTGAATTTATTCATAAATGCATCAAGATCCCAGCGTCCAATGCCGGTAGTAGAATCCGGTGTTATGTTAGCTGAGTTAACTTTAAATTTACCAACAACAAAAGTATTGCCTCCCCCAAATTCGCGGCTAAAATCAGGTTGTCCTTTTACGTAAGGAGTGTGGCAATCGCTGCAACCAGCCATATTTACCAGGTAACCTCCATATTTCACTGTATCACTTTCCGGCGGGCATACATTTCCGTCAATAGATTTTTGAAGGGCCGGAGCAGGATATGCCATGCTTATAGGAATCATTAGTTGCCGTTCAGGAATTTTGTTAGTTATCGGTTTCAATGTCCGCAAATAAGCGATAATGCTCATGAGATCTCCTTTTGTCATCCGGTTGAAATGGGCGTAGGGCATTAAAGGAAACAATGTATCGCCTTTCTTACTAATGCCCTGGGTGATAGCTCTCACCAATTCATCGTCTGTCCACGTACCGACGCCGGTCGCGGAATCAGGGGTAATATTTTTACTATACATTGTTCCGGGAATTGCGTCCATGATTGAGTGATCAAACTTTTCACCGCCACCACCTTCCGTACCAGGAACATCGGGTCCTGCAAATTTATTAAAGTCCCTCATGCTGTGACAATGGATGCACGCCGCTACATGTAACGCAAGATATTCCCCCCTGGCAACCACCTTTTTCATGGAATCTTCCCGGCTGCTCGCCACCGGTTCTGATGTGTTACTGTTGTTATTGTTATTACAGGCCGTAAATAAAATGGTAACTAACGCTATAAAAAGTATAGCAGATAAAGCAATATTCTTTTGCATGTTGGTTTGGTTTAGATTGTATAAATATTAAGAAAAAATGTGATAAACGCAATTTTATTTTTCAATAACATTTCACATGAATGTCATATAATTTTTCATAAGATGGCAGGAAGCAGGCATGAAAAGCCTGTTGGCAAGCCTCTGCCGACCCTGAAAGCCAATTACAAACCCTTTAAGAAAGATTGATACAGTAATGGTCGTGGAGAATTACCTTAACTGGAAAGGATATTCGAAAACAATTTTATCGATTCTATTTTTGACAACGCCGAATATCGGGTGGAGTCCGGCGGGAAAAAATTTGTATGTTTGGATGAAGAGATTCAATCTTTATTTTGCAATAAATATTCCTGCAGTTATTTTATACACCGATCAATGAAAATAATAATGAGACAAATATCCATTACTCTTACCGGCTTCTTTCTGTTTGTATGCAGCGCATCGTTTGCGCAGGCAAAAAAAGAAAACACTATCGTCAAAGTTGAAGTGAGGCAGGACAGCGGAGTTAATTATAAATCACCTCAAAAATCAATAACTCATGGTACTGTAACGGTAGAGGGTACCCGAATTAATTATGAAGCGGTGGCCGGAACAATAATTCTTAAAAACAATAATGATACTCCTACTGTTAGCATTTTTTATACGGCTTATTTTAAAGACGATGGAAAAGATGCAACTCAAAGACCGCTGACATTTCTATACAATGGCGGCCCGGGCAGTTCTACCATTTGGCTTCACATGGGCGCCTTTGGGCCTCAAAGAGTTTACCTGCAGGACACCACCCGTACAAGGCCTCCTTACAAAACAGTAAATAACGATTACAGTCTTTTGGATGCCAGCGACCTTGTTTTTATTGATGCACCAGGTACTGGTTTCAGTAAACTCATTACAAAAGAAATGGGGGGAGCCGGCAAGCCTGAAGATTTTTATGGCACCGATCCCGATGCGAACGCGTTCGGCTCATTTATCGTTAAGTTTTTAACGGAATATAGCCGCTGGAATTCACCAAAATATTTATTCGGAGAAAGCTATGGCACATTTCGGTCGGCGGCCCTTGCGGACGTACTTGAAAATGGCAAAGGAATTTCCCTCAATGGCATTATTCTTCTTTCGCAAATTTTGAATCTTGCCAACTCTCCCGATAATCCACATGCGGAACCGGGTAATGATTTGCCTTATCAACTGGCATTGCCGTCCTATGCGGCTGTTGCATGGTATCATCATAAAGTGCCCAATCAACCTGCGAAGCTCGAGCCGTTCCTGCAAGACGTAGAGCATTTTGCAATGAACGAATATGCGTTGGCGTTAGGGAAAGGCGCCTTACTGGATGCGGCTTCATTCGACCAGGTGGCTGCAAAGCTTCGCGATTATACGGGGCTGGATCTGAGCTACATTAAAAAAGCCAATCTCAGGATTGAAGACCAGCAATTCGAACAACAGTTACTTTCAAAAGAAGACATGGTTACAGGCAGGCTGGATGCACGTTTCGGTGGCTACGCCATGAACCCACTTGCTGAAAAAAGCCAGTACGACCCGATGGATTCTTATGTGGACGCACCGTTTATCGGGGCATTTAATAACTATTTGCGCAGCGAATTGAAGTATGGATATGATCAAACTTTTTATCCCGGCGGTGCAGGGGTGTACGATCAATGGGATTACCGCCACAAGATCCCGGGATTTACAGATCCACAGGAAAATGTTTACCCAAATGTAATGACGGCGCTTGCCCGTGCTATGATAGTTGATCCCAATTTAAAAGTTATGTTGAATAGTGGTTATTTTGATTTGGGCACTCCTTATTTTCAGGGACGGTATGAAATGCAACACCTGCCGATGCCCGTTGCCTTACAGAAGAACATAGAATATAAATTGTATTACTCTGGCCATATGGTTTATTTACAACCGGAGTCTTTGAAATTATTACATGATAATGTGGCGCAGTTTATAAATACAAGTCACTAGAAATTATCCGGCAAGTTTTATCGCAAAATTTTTTATTTCATCGAGCCTTACAGAATTAATGGAATAATATTTATGCTTGCCTTGCCTTAGAATGGTCACAACGCCTGCCTTTCGCAGAATAGCGAGGTGCTGCGATACTACCGATTGTTCAAGACGAAGTTGTGTGTATAATTGTGTTACGGTAATGCTTTTATTTTGATGAATTAACCTGATTAATTCCCGTCGTAATTCATGATCGAGTGCCCGCAGAATCATTCCTGCCTTCCTGATTTCATAGGTATTAATCATAAGTTCATAATGCTCATTATTTTCTTGCGGTTCATCCAATGTTGACGGCATGAGTTTATTATAAATGTATACTATTAATTGTGTGAATAAGAAATTATTAGTAAATAAATGAGTTATTCATATCTATTTGTTAAGCAGGAGCGGTAATTTCACTATATCTCATGAATGATTGATGTTGTAATTTTCGATAAAAAAATATCACGGGACTTATTTTAACATGAGGTTCCCTTTGATGAAATTACATTAGCTATGAAAAGAACAGATATATGAAAAAAATCAAGTGCCTTTTACTTAGCCCGGTGTTGCTATTTTTTGCAATGCATGTTTTCGCTTTCGCAGACTCTGCAATCTTACCTGGTGGCATACCCGAACGGGCTTACCTGGTTAGTGAACTTACTCATATTGCAGACCCCGTATTGAATGCGCTAAGCATTAATAAATTAAGAGAAGAGATGCCGGTGGAAGCAGCTCCGGGACAAGAAGCAGATAGAAAAAAATACACTTACCTCGAAGCCTTTGGCCGTTTAGCGGCCGGTATGGCTCCATGGCTTGAACTTGGTCCTGATGTTTCAGATGAAGGGAAATTGCGGGGTAAATATATTTTGCTGGTGAGAAAATGCTTACATAATGCCACCGATCCGCAATCGCCCGACTTCATGAATTTTAATAAAGGAAAGCAACCGGTTGTGGATGCTGCTTTTCTTGCACAAGCTTTATTAAGAGCGCCACACCAATTATGGGAGCCATTGGATAGTAATACAAAAAACAATGTTATTAATGCCTTTAAGTCATCTCGTGTTATTGAACCGTACCAAAATAACTGGTTGCTTTTTAGCGCGGAGATCGAGGCATTTCTGTTGAAGACAACCGGGCAATGCGACAGTTTGCGTATAGACGACGCCGTTAGCCACATCATGCAATGGTATAAAGGCGATGGCCTTTATGGTGATGGGGCCGATCTTCACTTTGACTATTACAATAGTTATGTAATACATCCTATGCTGCTTGAAGTGTTGCAGGCTGTGAAAGGAGAAAACAAATATGCCACTCTGTATAATATAGCGCTGAAGCGCTCCCGTCGCTATGCAGAAATACTGGAGAGGCTCATTTCCCCGGAAGCTTATTACCCGCCAGTCGGCCGCTCGTTGGCTTATCGATTTGGCGCATTCCAGCTCTTAGGTGAAATTGCATTAATGCACGACTTACAAGAAATCGATCCACAACAGGTACGTTCAGCGTTATATTCCGTAATTAAAAACCAGGTAGAAGCGCCCGGCACTTTTGATGCAAAAGGCTGGCTGCAGATTGGTTTCCTTGGCCACCAGCCTGGCATTGGAGAAGGCTATATTTCTACCGGCAGCTTGTATCTTTGTTCAGAAGGATTTTTAATTTTAGGACTTCCTGTACAAGACCCCTTGTGGTCAAATCCGGATGAAGAATGGACACAACTCAAGGCAAGTAAAGGCAAAGCTTTTCCTATCGACCACGCAATCACCAATTAGGTAATGTGGACAAAAATAGTTGGTGATTTTATTGATTTTAGGTTTGAACTTTATGTATCAGTTTGAAGAGGAAGCGGGCTCTGCTGAAGAGCAACCTGCCAGTAATAAAGCTGATGCTAAACGATAAAAAGGAGTTGAT